>JALXAE010000156.1 GCA_026992355.1 Syntrophobacterales bacterium
AAAGGTCTTTAGCAATGAACGCAGCATAATTATGAACGCAAATTGGAAAGACATCGACTTGCAACAACTTTCATCAATAACCTCATTTGGTCTTATAACCGGTAAGCTAAAGGGAAGCATAAAGAACCTGCGTATTGCCTACGGCGTCCCAGTAGCTTTCGATCTAACCATTGAGTCTCAACCTGCCAAAAATCAAACCATAAGTATTGCGGCTATTGAAAACATAACGCAGGTTGGTAGCGCCACATCACCTTTTCAAACTCTCGCCGGGAAAATTATAACAACTTTTTTTAAGAGATTTCCCTATGCTAAAATCGGTATAAGATGTGTTTTGAAAAATGATTTTTTTTCTTTGCAGGGATTAATTAAAGAAGGAAACACAGAGTACCTGATAAAACGCAGAGGACTAAAAGGTGTAAATGTTATTAACAGGCGATCGCCAAATCTGATATCATGGCGAGAAATGATAAAACGACTTAAAAGGATAAAAAGGGTTGAAACAACAACTACAGGAGAGGGAACAAATGGTCAGATTAAGTAACTCAGCAGGGAAAAGGGTGATACTTTCATTTTTCACTATTATTTTATTATCTTGTGTCACGATAAACATTTATTTTCCTGCAGAAGAAGTCAGAAAAACTGCTCAGGAAATAGTGGGAGAGGTTAGAGGGACAGAATCAAAAAAGCAAATTAATGATCAGTCAAAGAAAACCTTAGAACCTCAGAGTTTTTATAAATTCTTAATAGGTGTCAAAATTGCCTATGGGCAAAAAGAGCTGAACGTTTCGAACGCGGCTATTAGAACCATAAAAAAAAGAATGAAGGAGCGATTCCCGAGCCTTGAGGCTTTCTTTAACAGAGGAAATATTGGGGAGGGATTAAATGGATTTATTGTAATTAGGACTCTAAACGGTCTTAGCTTCCAGGAAAAGGCAAAACTCAAAAAGCTAGTTAAAGAAGAAAATCAGGACCGAAACAGCCTTTATGCCGAAGTTGTCAGATCTCTTAACATTGATCCATCGCAAACAAGCAAGGTCGCAGCTATTTTTGCTGAACAGTGGCAAAAAAGCGCCCATTCTGGATGGTGGATAGAGATTGAACCCAACAAATGGATCAAAAAGCAATAAACTTTTCTATTATTACAATAGGAGAAAAGACGGTGTTTTCTGCTGAGGAAATTCTGGATATGGCAATCAAAATCGAAGAAAACGGCGAAGAGTTCTATCTGAAATTAGCAGAAAAAGCCGATGAAGTGCCAGAATCTCAAGAGGTGGCAAATCTCGCACGAAAGTTTGCCAAGGATGAGCGAGAGCATAGGAAACGCTTTCTGGAGTTAAAACAACGAATACTCCACAATAAAGAGCCTGATATCATTAAAAAGGTAAGCGGCCTCTGGGTTCAGGATGCAATAGGAGATAATCTTTTCTCTCTAACAACTGTTGATATAGAAGACATAAAATCCATTGAAGATATAATCAACATTGCCGTTAGGCTGGAAAAGGAATCTATAGAGTTCTATGAAATCCTTAAACCTCTAGCGGATGAAACCGGGAAAAAAATTATAGATCAAATTATTGAAGAAGAACGCGTACATAAATCAGTTTTGGCAAGTTTTTAGGGATTTCTATAATGACCCCCACTTAACTATTATCATTGGTTCAGCCCAAGAAAATTATTATGCTTTTTTAGATGGTAAAAAGTCTTCCTCAGCCATCATAAGCCGATACGTTTCTTATATGTTTTCTTCTAACTTTTCAAGAGTTTTTCTCTGCTAAACACACCGAGCACTTTTCTCAATTCCCATACATACCAGCCTTCATCAATCCAATACTCAAGTGTGAACAGCTTACGCAGAAATATACTTCCTTAATTTTCAGTTAATAAACCTTATGATTTACTTTTTATAGTGAAAACACTCTCCACATCATCCAAAAAGCAAGCAATATTTCAATGATATTATATTAACTACCATCCCAAAAATCAGACCTCAGCAGTTTAAGCTTCCAAGCTGCTACTGAAACGACACCCACGAGAAAGAAAATCATTCCCCAGGTGGTAAGGATAGGAACCGCCATCGTAGGCTGCTGACGGGACTGCTGGAAAATGGCTATTCCGACAGGAAAGTCGCTGAAATCACCAGTTACTGGGATGGAATTAACCCCAAAGGTTGAAAGGTTGATAAGAGCTATACGAGTAGTAGTTGTTCCGTTAGAATTAGGATTTCCCGCCAGGGCATACTGTCCGCTGGGAGTTACAGCCAGAACATCCACACCGAAAAAACGGCCATAAGTATCGGAGAGCAAATTTGCTATTCCTGAGCCTCCAAGAGAGGCACTTCCCGGACCGCTAATTTGAAGCCAAGAAAGGCTATCGAAAGGGGAAGGATTAGTAGAGATCACATAGGCCCTCTTTCCATTCGGCGAAAAGGCAATGGATTGCTGACGTCCAGGAAGACCAGTTACAGTACCTGAAGAAGAAATGTTCGTCCCGGAGAGTCGATAGACATGAACCGTATCATCATGATTAGCTACAAGGAGGGTTTCACCGTCGGGAGAAAACACCGCATTTGTTGGACCATCACCCGCAGAAAGGGTATTTTCAGATGTCAACCCAGTGTTCGAATTAAAAGGACCATATATGATCCTGTTTTTGTATCTGTCGCAAATCACAACTAGGTTCCCATCGGTAGCAACGCACTGGGCACCCGCATTGGCTGTGCTCAGAGTATAGGTAGTAAGGAGGCTTCTGCTGGCAATGTCTAATATCGCTAACTGGTTTCCTGAACCACCATCTACTACCAGGGCATATCTGTTGTCAGGGGTAAGGGCAATGTCTTCCGCCTTAAAGCCGATATTAACTGAACCAAGAAGGGAGGGATTGGTGGGATCTGTGAGATCGATAAAAAATAGCATTTTTTCATGGTAGTTGCTCACAAGGGCAGTTTTTCCGTCGCGAGTTACCACCACATCCAACAACTCTCCTGAATTTCCCAGGCTTCCTCCCAGGAAAGGACCATAAACTACTGGGTTGGTGGGATCTGCCAAGTCAACGGTATGGATGGTTTGGTTATTATAGTCAGCCACCACCGCCCAGGGGTCTGCCCAGGCAGCACATGAAAAACACAATCCAAAAGAAAATGCTAACAAAACTAGACTCACGAATACCTTCATTTTCTTCTCCTCTTATGGTTTCAACGACTTCTTTTTACAGATAGGGGGGCTAATTTTTAACTTTCACCCCCTAGCAGACATACCTTAAAACTCCCTGGACGCCACAGTATTTCAATTTTCACTATCCCAATAAAATGCGGGATTAGCAAGGATTGCTCTTATCTGATAACCTGAGCTGAGTCTTGCAAGGTCTAGATTAGTACTGTTGTTGATCCATGAAGCATTTGCCGCCGGCACAATGGAAAGTGCATCATCAACGGATGTATATGGAGCTGAAACCTCAGGAAACGTAACAAAGGCACTCCATAGAGAAGCAGAAAAGATAAAATCCACTGTTCATCATTTTTCAGATCGACCTGCACAGGCGGTGTCGTGCAATCCACCGTGAAGTTTTTAATCCACTCCAGTGCACCACTGCCTATGCCTGATAGGCCACCGCCAGTGCCCCGCCAGTAAGGGCAGTGTAAGCCTTAAGCCTAGCCTTTAACCCTTCGTCCATGATAGCCCCCTCTGGATAAACTTGATTTCTCAAGTCAATTCCATTTATACTCTTTCTTCAATCCTACTAGCCGCCGTTTTCAATAAAAAATACCATATTAATGACAGATTCTTCGTTATTAATCTCTTTTTTTCAATCTTACTCCATATTGCTACACCACCAGATCCTTTTGAACCACACTAACCTCCGGAAAAACAATCAAAAAATTATCTCCTTTTAGGAATACGAAGCAAAACGCTACTAAAACAACAAAACATTAAAGTTACTCTAATAAATTTCCTTGCCGCTTATCCGACAATCGGGAGCTTGCTGTTCCGATTTCGCCCTGCCATTTCCTCAGATTAACAGCAAAGAATTAATATCACTTATACAAAACTATTATACAATATGCAACTCTCTAGATAACGCATGCTAGCAACAAACACTGCAAAAAACCTACACTCCTTATAATGAAACAGAATAGACATTTCTAGCCTATCAAAGCCACCAAGATGAGTTTGCATGTAATTGCCTGAAGGATCAGCAAAAATAAATGGAAAAATTCCTTTTCATAATTCAAGTAAACAAAACATGAACTCAGACAAACCCGCAACGAATATCCATACAATAAACGTGATTTTATTGAAAAAAGCTTAATTATTTCAGCTCTTCGGCTCTTTCCTTTGCTAACTCTTCCGGAGTCATTGCCCAATAGGGCATTCCATCTTTTGTCCTCCTAACTTTAAACTGGAAATGCTCTCCCTTTTTGATTTTACTGGCTATGAAGACATCCTGATCCCCAATTTCTGCCCAGACACCATAAACTTTAACCTTGTCTCCCTTTCTTATTCCCATTTTTGCAGGGTCAATGAACCAGCGGGGCCCCAAATGAACAAGAACCTTTTCTCCGTCTCTGTCTCTCACCACCAGGGCGACTCCCGGAGACATTCCAGGAAAGGGCGTGACTTCCTTGATTTCCAAAACAGTTCCTTTAAATTTTTCCCTTTCTTCAGGTTTGTAAAGTTTGTCATATTTGCCACCTCGCTCCCATCCTCCCATGTCCTTAGGGGGAACCTTGGGTTCATCTCCTGCAAACAATAATGTTTCCCATGCCACTGTTGCGCAGATTAAGATCAGAATCATCAGACACAACCTTGAAACTTTCATTATTTTCTCCTTTTAAAATTGATCCTTCACATTACATTGTCCTGCACAACCTCTATGGATTCTTTGAGAATTTCCACCATTTTTTCTATTTCTTCTTCCTTTATGATATATGGCGGTGCCAAGAGAATATGGTCACCTCTAATACCATCTGCTCCACCTGTCCCGGGGTAAGTAACGAGGCCTCTTTTAAAGGCTTCATCAAATATTTGGTGAGCAACCTTCAGCGATGGGTTAAAGGTTTTTCGGGTACGCTTGTTTCTTACAAATTCAATACCCGCAAACAAGCCGATTGATCTAACATCACCAACTATATCAAGTTCCGCAAGCTGGGATAGCTTCTTCGCAAAGAACCCTTCAAGCTGCCTTACCCGATCTATAAGATTGTGTTTTTCAATGTATTTAAGCACCGCAGCACCTACTGCCGTTGAAAGTGGATTTTGACCGTAAGTATGACCGTGCAAGAAACTACCGGAGCCACTTATAATAGCCTTGTAAATGTTCTCTTTTACAATAATAGCACCCAAAGGCGTGTAGCCGGAACTCAACCCCTTCGCTAGAACTATTATGTCCGGTACAACACACCACCTATCCAGACAAAAATTCGCTCCACACCTGCCGATACCAGTCATCACTTCATCTGCTATAAGAAGGATATTGTAGAAATCGCAAATCTCCCGTATTCTTTCCCAGTATCCATTTTTGGGCACAAGTACTCCCGCGGTAGCTCCCACCACGGGTTCTGCAATAAAAGCAGCTATAGTTTCGGGTCCCTCATATTTTATTGTTCGCTCTAATTGATCGGCACATTCTATATCACAGGTTTCGTGATCCTTTTTAAAGGGGCATCGGTAACAATAGCAAGGCATAATATGGGGTGTGTGTAAGAGTATGGGATGATAAAATCGTCTTTTCCCCGTGTTGCCTCCCAGCGCCAGGGCTCCAGCAGTATTTCCGTGAAAGCTACTCCACCTGGATATTATTTTGAATCTATCTCTTTCTCCCACCTCTTCCCAATACTGCCGAGCAATTTTTATAGAGGCCTCAACAGCTTCCGACCCCCCCGAAAGAAAGTACACCTTGTTTAAACGCTGATCTGGAACCAGTCTACATAGCCTTTCAGCACACTCCTTAGCGGCTTCACTGGTAAAATGGGTTCCATGCGTATAGGCAATTCTACTGGCCTGTTCGAACATTGCCTTATTAATCTCTTCCACACCATGACCTATTGTAATTACTGCGGCTCCTCCAGAACCATCTATGTATTTCTTCCCGGTAGTATCCCATATATAAATTCCTCTTCCATAATCGACTACCGGATAGTGCCTGCGAGGAACCCTGTAAAAAACATGATCGTTCGGCCATTCCATGACGGCTACCCCCTATGCACACTTTTTTAAAGGCTTTGAAAATCTCTGGGTGAGAAAAAAGATAGAAACTTAATAAGGCTGGATCTTTGCGTAAATTCTTCGTCTTGCGACATTGTATTTCTCAGTTTTTTAAGTATTATCCAACGCGAGGGTATATACAAAATAAATTCAATTAAGTGAAGAAGTAATTATGGATAAAATTGTAAAGGTTCTCCAAAAATTGAAAAACGAATATGGTACGGTTCCATGGAACTGGCATACCCGGCAAAATCCTTTTAAAGTCCTAATAGCAACTATTATGTCCCAACGCACTAGAGACCCTCAAACCGATGAAGCCTCTAAGGCTCTCTTTGAAAGATTTCCCACTCCTGAGCATTTGGCTTCCGCCCCTCTGGAAGAAATAGAAAAACTCATAAAAGGCGTGAATTATTACAAAACTAAGGCAGTGCGTATAAAAGAAGTTAGTTCTATCATCGTTGAGAAATTTGGCGGTAGGGTGCCCCAAGATATGAAAACCCTTATGTCTCTACCGGGGGTTGGTCGCAAAACGGCAAATTGTGTCCTTGTTTATGGATTTCATAAATCGGCTCTTCCTGTTGATACTCATGTTCACAGGATATCAAATCGACTTGGTTGGGTCAGAACAAAAACCCCCGAGGAAACAGAAAAGGAACTTAAGTGTGTCGTCCCGACAGAATGGATTCCTTTCATAAATGATCTTCTGGTCAAACATGGTCAAACCGTATGCAAACCCATTAAGCCCTCATGCAATATTTGCGTTGTAAAAAAGTTCTGCAAGTATAATGAGGCCACTTCTCAAAATTATACACAAAGCTAATCAAAATATTTCCGGTAAAGATAAAAAAGTTCTTCCTCTTCTTCTGGCTCCAGCAATCGAGCAGGACGATAATTTTCAATGCACATGTAATTTGGTGATGTTCCGTACAGTCTACAAATAAAAGGTCTAACGGGATATATGCTGCATCCCTTCTCAGTTACATAGGGGCAGGTGGTACCTTTAGCTTCCCCTACTTTCATATTGTGCTTTTTAAGGTATTCTTTGATTCTTTCGTCCTCTATTTTGGTGCGAGATGGAACACCGAAGTTTTTGCAACAGGTGATACACCCTGGTGGGCATGGAACCTTTGGTATCATACTGTAAAGATCTTCTATGTCCATCGAATCTCCTCTACCACCCTTTCTCAATCTTTCATTTGCAGTTCCCGGGATCTGTCACTCGCTCGTTTGATTGCTTCCATGATAATACCTCTCAGTCCTTTCTTTTCCATTATTTCCAATGCGTGTATGGTTGTGCCACCCGGGGAGGTTACCATGTCCTTTAGCTGGGCAAAGTGAAGATTATCCTTTTGGGTTACCATTTCCAGAGTTCCAATAGCAGTTTGTACAACCAAATCACGTGCAAGGTTTCTTGGAAGCCCCGCCAAAACCCCAGCATCGGTTAAGGCTTCAAGAAAAAGTAAAACATAAGCAGGGCCACTGCCACTAAGTCCAGTTACTGCATCCATAAGCTTCTCATCAACCTCGCAGGCAAATCCAACCGCACCAAAGAGCTTGATGGCCTTTTTCATCTGTTCCTCGCTTACCAGAGCATTCTTGGCAAGAGCTGATGCTCCCTGAAGTACAAGTGCCGGTGTATTTGGCATAACGCGTATTATGGGCATGGAAAAACCCAACTGTTTTTCGATAAAGTCGATTGAAATCCCTGCAGCTATTGAAATAATAAGCTGCTCAGGGCGGAGAGACGACCTCATAGCATCGAGCACTTCCGCCATGTTTTGAGGTTTTACGGCAATGATAATAACATCTGATTTCTCTACCAACTCCTTGAGACTCAAACACTTGTTTATACCAAACTCCCCCACAAGTTTATCTACCTGAGATTCAATGACATCAAAGCCGTTAATATGGGAAGCTTGCACTGTTTTGCTCTCGATGACACCCCTTATAAGGGCACTCCCCATGTTTCCCGTGCCCACGAATCCAATTCTATCGTCCATGTTGTTACCTCCAATAATTAAGTTGTCTAATCGAGTTTTACTCTTATTACCTGATAAGGAAAAACGGGGAACTCCACTGGCACACGAATAATCATACCAGGATGAGCTCGCTGGATTTTCTGTCCCGATATCTTTTCCATATAACCTAATTCCATTGTGTGATGGTCACCATCTGGTTTTAAAAATGTTATCTCCTGTCCAGTATCAAGAGTTCTTCTTACCTGGATATAAGCAAAAGAATCGCTCAAAGGTAGATCCAATTCTTTATTTTCAACAGGTATTACGAGACCGGCAAGGGCATGAGAACGTATATATTGGCTTTGCGATTCAGTCTCTTCCGAATGAACAAACATGGGACCATAAGTATAGGGCCTGTGACTGACCATACGCAGTTCATCCATCCATGAAGCGACTTTCTCATAAAAGGACGGGTTTTCTAACAAAGATTTTATTGCCCTTTTATATACAGACACAACAGTTGCAACATACAAAAAGCTCTTTACTCGCCCTTCTATTTTTAACGCATCTACAGAAAGTTTCACTATATCTGGTAGTTTTTCAAGTAAACACAGGTCTTTAGAGTTCAGAATGTATGATAAATTTTTCTGAACCTCCACTGTAAAAACATCATTGGGCCTGGTGGCTTCCACGATTTTATAGGACCATCTACATGGATGAGTGCACATCCCCAAATTTGCGCTTTTTCCTGTCATTATTGAACTAAGCAAGCATCGTCCACTATATGAAATGCACATTGCCCCATGTACAAATATTTCAATTTCCAGTGGAGAGAGGACACAGATTTTCTTGGCTTCTTCATAGGACAGTTCTCTTGCAAGGTTTACCCTTTTGACGCCAATATCTCGCCAGAAAAGAATGCTTTCAAGATTGGTGGTGTTAGCTTGAGTACTCAAATGAATCGGAATATGTGGAGCGTACTTTTTTGCCAGCCTTATTACTCCAGGATCGCTTATGATAAAGCCGTCTACTTTCAAATCGGCTAGGTATTCCATTACTTCAGGAAGCTTTTTAAGGTGTTCCTGTCGGGCAAATATATTGAGCGTCAGATATAATTTTTTTCGCAGCTTCTTGGTCAAAAATGATAGGCCGGCTACCTCTTCAAGGTTTAAGTTTTTGGCTTGTTCTCTCAGGCTAAAAGATGGGAGGCCAACGTAAACAGCATCAGCTCCATAAAGAAAAGCCACTACAGCTTTTTCATAACTGCCACCAGGTGCCAGAAGTTCAGGTTTTTTGAACATCTCTTCTTTATTTTTCATAAAACAGCAAGGTATTATCCTAATGTGATTTGACAAACGTCATGGAGGTCTGTAGTTATCACTATTCATAAATTTTTAGCAAGAGTGAAAAAAGATTGTGTGCGATTATTATGGACCAACAAAAAATTAGCTGGTTATCCCTAGCACTTATTCCCCACATCGGCAACAGAACCTTATGGAAACTGTACAGACATTTTCGTAATGCTGAGGCTATCTTAGAAGCAAAGTTAAGCGATCTGAGAGAAGTTCCTGAATTAAGAAGGAATGCTATTGATGCACTTCTAAACAAACGCTTTGTTAGAGATCCCTTGAATGAAATTGACAGATTACAAAAAGAAAATATCACTTTCCTATGCTGGGAAGACGAAGAATACCCCGAAATTCTGAGACATATACCCTACCCACCATTATTCTTATTCATGAAGGGTTCTTACTGTGCAGAGGATACTCTAGCTATAGGTATTGTTGGAACCAGGTATCCTTCCTTAAGAGGGCGATTATTTGCGGAGCGCCTTGCCAGTGAGTTAGCATCTAGTGGAATTACCATTGTCAGTGGTCTTGCTGTGGGTATTGACACGGCTGCTCACCTTGGAGCCCTAAAGGCTAACGGGCGGACAATTGCTGTACTGGGCTGTGGCATCGATATTCCCTATCCGAAACAAAATGTTCCGCTCAAGGAAAGAATTGCTCAGAAAGGAGCTGTAATCACAGAATTTCCACTGGCCATTTCACCAGAAAAATGGACTTTTCCCTTAAGAAATCGTATTGTCAGTGGACTTTCCCTCGGAATTGTGGTTGTTGAAGCAGGCCGTAGAAGTGGAGCACTTATCACAGCCAGGTTGGCTATTGAGCAGGGTAGAGAGGTTTTCGCTGTTCCAGGTCCCGCTGGTGACCATAGGAGTATGGGAACCAATGCCTTGCTGAAACAAGGAGCCAAGTTGGTTGAAAGAGCGGAAGATATCTTTGACGAGATTGAGCTACTTAAAAATTCATTGAAAAATTCGAAACAAGATGTGGAAATAATCAACAGCGAAGGTAACAGTCTGGAAAAAAAATTAATGGAAGTTCTATCAGATGTTCCTTTACATATTGACGAGATTTGCAGGGAGGTTAAGAAACCCGTGAAGGAACTGCTACCTCTTTTGAGTTCACTTGAGCTCAAAGGAATTGTAAGGCAACTTCCGGGTAAATATTTTGTTCTGGAAAGGTAAAGTACATGAAAAAATCATTGCTAATAGTTGAATCCCCTACCAAGGCTCGCACCCTTACTAAATATCTGGGAAAAGATTTCACTATAAAAGCATCCAAAGGGCATGTAAAAGATCTGCCAGAAAGTAAACTGGGTGTTGATATTGAACATGACTTCAAAGCTGAATATCGGATAATTCCGGGGAAAGAAAAAATTATAAAGGAATTGAGAAGGGTTGCACAAAAGGCTGAAAATATTTTTCTCGGACCCGATCCAGACAGAGAAGGTGAGGCTATCGCTTGGCATATAGCAGAAGAGATCTCAAAAAACGGTGCCGGTGGAAAGGAAGTCCACAGGGTACTCTTTTATGAACTTACTCCAAAGGGAATTAAGGAAGCCCTTGAACACCCTGGTCCCTTGAACAGATACCTATATGAAGCTCAACAAGCAAGAAGAATTCTTGACAGGCTTGTGGGGTACCTCATATCCCCACTCCTCTGGCAAAAGGTTAAAAGGGGCTTAAGCGCTGGCAGGGTTCAGTCGGTAGCACTCAGGCTTGTGTGTGAGCGGGAGCGAAAAATCCAGGCTTTTAAGCCAGAAGAATACTGGACCGTAGAAGGTGTATTCGCAAAATTGTCAGAAGATATTTCCTTTGCTGCCAGGCTTTTTAAGGTAAACAGTAAAAAGGTAAACATTAAAAATAAAGAACAATCGGACTCGATAATTGCAAGAATCAAAAGCTTTTCGGTTTTTAAAATTGCCAATATCGAAGAAAAACAGAGGAGAAAAAATCCTCCAGCGCCCTTTATAACCAGCACCTTGCAGCAGGAAGCATCCAGAAAGCTCCGCTTTTCTCCCAAAAAAACAATGTTAATTGCTCAACAGCTCTATGAAGGAGTGGAACTCCCCGATGAAGGCCTGGTAGGACTGATAACCTATATGAGAACTGATTCGACAAGGCTGTCTTCCGAGTCAATAGACTCTGCAAGAAAATTCATAGCAGAAAAATGGGGAAAAGATTATTTGCCAGGAAAACCGAGGCAATACAAGGCAAAATCATCTGCTCAGGACGCTCACGAAGCCATTCGCCCAACGGATACTTTCCGAACCCCTGAAAAGGTTAAGCCCTATCTAACAAATGATCAGTATGCACTTTATGAATTGATATGGAAACGATTCGTTGCCTGCCAGATGAAGCACGCAGTTATCATGAGAACCACCGTAGACATTGTGCCCGACGGGAATGACGATATTTTGTTTAGAACTACTGGCTCTGTTGTGGATTTTCCGGGCTTTATGGTTCTCTATGTGGAAGAAAGTGATGAGGAAAAAGAAGATAGCTCAATGTTACCGAAACTTTCAGCCGGTGAGAAGCTACGCATTGTAAAGCTTGTCGGAAAACAGCATTTCACTCAACCACCCGGAAGATACACAGAAGCCAGCCTGATTAAAGAACTCGAACAAAACGGCGTCGGACGCCCCAGTACCTATGCTACGATTGTCTCCACCATACAAGATAGAGGATATGTAACTCTGGAAAAAAGAACCTTAAGGCCAACGGAATTGGGTTTTGTCGTTAACGATATTCTCGTTAAGCATTTTCCGGAAATCATGAACGTTTCTTTTACGGCTGACATGGAACGTAAGCTCGACGAAATAGAGCGAGGAAATTACTCCTTCACCACTTTACTTCATGAATTTTACACCAGATTTAAACCAATGCTGGACAACGCCCAAAAAAACATGGAGAATTTACGAGTCAGTGGCGTACCGTCTGGTGTTCAATGTCCTAAATGCAACGAGTATTTGGTAATTCGCTGGGGTCAGAATGGAGAATCCTTTCTATCATGTCCAGGGTGTTCCTTTTCATCCAGTTATGAAAGAGATGAATCTGGAAGTATAAAACTTGTTGAAAAAAGGACGGTTGAAGCAGTTTGCGAAAAATGCGGGAGGCCCATGGTAGTAAAACATGGTAGATTTGGGGCATTCTTGGCTTGCAGTGGTTATCCAGAGTGTAAAACCACAAAACCCTTAGGTCTGGGTATCTCCTGCCCCAGGGAAGGCTGTGGCGGAGAAATCGTTGAAAGGCGATCAAAAAGGGGTAAGGTATTTTACGGTTGTTCCAATTATCCAAATTGTTCGGTAGTTTTTAATTACAAACCGATAAATAAAAGGTGCCCACAGTGTAACTATCCCATCATGCTAATAAGAAACACGAAATCAAAAGGTACTGAAATCATATGCCCCAACAAGGAATGCAGGTATTCTCAGCCTTTAGAGGAATAGACTTTATAATTGTCGCGGCTTTTGGAGCCATTTTTGGAAGTTTTTACAACATGTTAATTTACAGAATTCCGCGTGAGATTTCGGTAATAAGCCCTGGATCTACGTGTCCCAAATGTGGCCACCGGCTTACCTGGAAAGAAAATATACCTATTGTCAGCTACATTTTTCTGAAAGGAAGGTGTGCGGCCTGTTCCTCAAGAATACCTTTAAGGTATATCATTGTCGAAATTGTTACACCTCTGGCTTTTTTGCTCGCTTATTGGAGACATGGCCTGAACTCCACTTTTTTTATGGAAACTATTTTTTTCTCCCTATTAATACTCATAACCTTTACGGATCTTGAAACATATCTCATACCTGACATTTACTCTATTGGTGGAACCCTTTTGGGACTACTCCTTAGTGGTGTCAATCCTATCGTTACATGGCGGGAGTCTCTTCTGGGAGCAATTGTCGGAGGAACTATTCTATTTCTGATTTCTTTTGTTTATTTTAGATTAAGGGGCCGGGAAGGTTTAGGAGGCGGAGATGTTAAGCTGATGGTCATGATTGGTGCCTTTACTGGCTATAAAGGAGTAGTAGTGACTATGTTTGTCTCTGCCATTACAGGACTTATGGCTGGAATAATTGTTATGGTAAGAAAAAAAGAAGGTTTGAGCACCATGATTCCCTATGGCCCTTTTCTTGCCCTGGGAGCTTTTGTTGCCTACCTGTGGGCAGACAAGCTTATGGAGATATACATCTCCTTTGTTTTTTCTTAGGGTTGGTAGTATATGTCTCGAAGGACTTTTTATGCGAAAGATATTTCCAAAGTTGGTACCAATGTCAGACTATCAGAGGAAGTGTCGCACCACATTTCAAGAGTTCTCAGATTGAAAAAGGGAGATTTAATTGAACTTTTGAATGGAAATGGAAATTGTTTTCAGGCTAAAATTACTGGATTCCACAGGGGCTTTGTCGATGTAAAAGTTACTGCGCAAGTTTTCAAAAATACAGAGTCGCCTCTGGATATTATTTGTGCTTTGGCACTGGCAAAGAGTGACAAGCTGGATCTGGCTATAAGACAAGCAACAGAGCTGGGAGTAAAAAAAATTGTTTTATTTCCCTCCTTGAGAAGCAATTATCGACTTAAGGAAGAGGATATTGACAGAAAATTGAAACGATGGAGTAAGATTGTAACAGAAGCAATGTGTCAGAGTGGTAGAACGTTTCACCCAGAAATCATTTATCACAAAGATAAAAATTTTCTTAACATAAACGGGGACATTAAAATTGTTGCATATGAAAAAGGACGTAACGGTTTATTAGAACTAGCTTCCTTCCAGCATAAGAAAAACATTAAAAAAACTATACTTGCAATTGGGCCAGAAGGGGGATGGGACAGTAAGGAAATAAGCGAGTTTCTCGAGTATGGATTTACTGCAGTTAGGTTGGGGCCGCGGACTATGAGGTATGAAACCGCGGTAGTCAGTTTGATTACATTGTGTCAGTTTTTGTGGGGAGATATGCGTTAACAAAAAGGGAGGACACAATGAGATGCCCAAAATGCCATTATATTTCCTTCGATCACCTTGAAACATGCAAAAAGTGCGGTGCCGATCTCAGCCAATTAAGGGAAAAACTGTGCTTTTATGTCGGAGAAGAACAACAAATCCCCCTGTGGGAATGGCTTGTTTCTGCTGAAGAAGGTAGCCGTGCAGAGACCTTTGAGTCAGAACAAGAACCCGATACAGTGACTATAACTCTTGAAGATGAGAGCATTACAGAAACAATCGAAGAGCCTGTAGCTGATATTATAGCCGAGCAGGAAACTGCTGAAGAAGCTGAAGAAGTAATTTCTCTGGAGGATGTTTCTCTTGACGATGAAGTGGTAATCGAAGAAGAAGAACCACAGACCGAGACAATACAGGATGTTGCCAGCCTTGAAAAAGAAATAGAAATTAGTGCTGAAGAGTTGATACCGACCGATCTAGAACTGGAAGATGAAGAAATTATTGAAGAGTTAAAAGGCGTGGAAGATGAATTGTCAGGCATAGAGGCTGATAGTTCCGAAGCAGAACTTTCAAAAAAGTTAGAAGAAGAGATTTCAACTGAACCTTCTTTGGACGATGTAGATGAGGAAGTCGAGGTCATTTTAAAGGATCTGGAAGATGTGCTAGTGGAAGAAGATGTCCCAAAAAACGAATCAGAATCTCACGGTGAAGAAGTAACCGCAACAGAAGAAAATTTTGAGCTTACCATAGATGAACCTGAAACAGGAGCGCAAGAGTCAGAAAGCCAGGATGTATCATCCAGTCTTACAGAGCCTCAAGATATGATAGATGATATCGAGTTGGACGAGAAAGAAGAAGAGGAGCTTTTAAAACAACTAGAAATGACTCTTTCCGATGAAGATATAGAACAAGAAAAAACAGAAAAAAAGAAACCGAACAGATAAGAGACTAAGCTAAAATGTGATTATATCAAATCCATCGTTAATATAATTTGCCATGCTGACATGACCATTCATATTCTCAATAATTCTCAAGTGTTGATTCCGAGCCTCATTTAAAGTGCCCATTTTGATACAACAAGCCTTGCACGCACCATCTAATAGATTGTTCTGTTTTACTTTGGAAACAAGGTTGTAAAGTATACTGGATTGATCTGAAAATTGAGGAATAAGCTGGCACGCTGCACCTTCAATGATCACTCGGATATCAAATCCTTTTGAGTGCATATCCAGAGCATTTAATAGCACGTGAACAAAACACATTGCCTCACCATTGAAGGCAAACAAAGCTATTTTCTTCATATCCTTTTTTCTCTTCCAAATTTTGAATGATTTCAAGGGAGGGCACCCACGGTGCACCTCCTTACAGTCTAAAACCTTATCTTAGTAGTTGAGCACACCATCTGCATTCAAGACTTCCGTTATCAGCTTACCAGCCTTGACCAGTTCTGCACCATCGACAAGTTTTTCTTTGGGAATCGCTCTTTCTTCTATGCAGGGAATACAAACATACATCCTACCGCCCATTTCCATGAATTGATCTACTAGCTTATGAAGCGGTTGAAGTCCCGGCGCATGAATATGCTCGTAAACACCTTTGGTTGCAGTATAAACACCGGCTGCTTGAAGAGCCACTGTAACCTGAGCATCCATGGTGAGAGCAGCAGTTGCCATTGTGTACCCTATTGTAGCTTTTTCAGGATTGTCTGGCCCGTGGGTGATTACCACAACTATCTTCTTTTGTGCCATTTTTTCCCCTCCTCATTTTTATTTTTCTATTGAAGCGTTAATGCCAGATAATAGGACATATCGTTTATTTCAAAACCCGGTATTGCTGCCTGTCTCAGATTCATCAAACAAACCGGGCACATGGTTACACAGAACCTTCCCAATGAGGCGAGATCATCAACACGATTTCGAGCAATTTCACAGGCTTTTTCTGGAAAAAGTGATTCTATAGGTCCACCGCAACAGTGAGTTTGTTCTCCACTTAGTTTCGGTTCCGCTATTTTTACTTTCACATTTTGAAGAATCTTTCGAGGTTCATCTATAATGCCGAGATAACGAGCATATACGCATGAATCATGGATAACCAATTTTACTTTGAGATCACTGACACCTTTGAAATTCGCTTCAGCTAGAACCTGAATGTAGCTTTTTACTTCGATATCGAAGTCAGGAATAAACTTCTTGTAAGCGTGAAGAAAAACCTCAGTTGTATGTGGATCCACGGTTATAATTTGTTTTACACCCAAATTCTTGAGTCTCTTGAAGACACGTTTTGCGTGTTTTTCAAAGGCAATATCCAGACCCTGGTCATATGCCAGAGCACCAGCATACATGTCATCTTCATACAAATAACCGAAATCAACGCCGACGGACATAAGTAACCTAGCAACATTACGAAGGCATCCATTAAAATATCTTCTCTCCTGCTCCGACACCATTCCCAAAAACATGAAAGGGGTAACATTCAAAAGGGAGTTCACATACTTTCCGAAGGGAAGTACCTTCTCTGTGTATTCCGTTTCTGGAAGCTTCATCGATTCCATCCGCTTTGTCACAGCTTTGGCATAAGGTATAAGCTGATACATCGAGCCAGTGTACAAAACCGTTTCGCCGCCACGTTTGATCTTCAACCCCTCTGTCCATTCCACGGTGCTTCGAACAGGTATGGGCAAAACCGAGCGTCTCTTGACTATATTTTGAGCAAAAATTGGAAGAATATATTCTTTTGGAAGCTTCATAATAAAAGGCCTCGCTTCTTTGTGTTCCTACGAAATCTTATAAACTCTCTCTGTCAAATACCATCTTAAGGTTCTTATATTTTCGGCAATTTTTACGCCCTGAGGACAGTTGGCTTCGCACATCTTACATAGAAGGCATGAGAAAATAGTATCTGAACGCTCCACTATTTTTTCCTCGGCTCCTATAAGCACATACCGAAACAGCTCCCGAGGAAGAATCTCTATTCCCATCGGACACAGCGCTGTGCAGGTTCCGCAGTTGAAACATTCGGTAGCATTAAAATAGTCCTTTTGCTTCAGGTTTTTCAAAAATTCTGTACCCGCCCTTATCATGGTCTTATTCCTTTAAACCGTATTTGAAATACCTATCTCTTCTCCCCTTAGGCAGCTCCTCAATCATTCCATATCTTCTCATGGCCATTACATACATCATGACTTCATTAACTGGCCACTTCAGTTCGTTCGCCAATTCTGGCACCGTTTTGGGGCCTGCCTTAAGAATATCCAGTATAAGCCGTTGCAACATCATCTCGTTTCGATAGGTTTCCGGACTTTCCTTTTTTCTCATGGTCATTTACCTATCCTTTTAAATACGCCTTTATGCAGCACTTTTCTCTTCGCCATGCAACAAAGCCTTAATCGCCGCCCTTATTTCACCATGGGTGTAGCCTTGAACTTCTATAGCTCCTTCATGACAATAGGGTACGCAGGCGCCTTCACCTTTACATAAAGCACCGTTCACACTGGCAACTGCTTTTCCGTTAATCTCCGTCTTATGAATAGCTCCATAGGGACAAATTTCTTCGCACTTCCCACACCATGAGCACTTTTCTGTATTGACGATAGCCACAAAGGGTTCCAGTTGGATTTTACCGGGAAGTAGAAGTGATGCACTTTTTGCAGCAGCAGCAAGAGCACTTGATACGCTCTCAGCCAC
>JALXAE010000157.1 GCA_026992355.1 Syntrophobacterales bacterium
TTTTAACATCCAAAGGTATTGGTTCAGGTCTGATAGTTTTGGTACTGAAAAGACCATACAATTCACCTAAGTCTTCTATTCTAATCTTCTTATCCTTTAAAGCTCGCTTCAATGCTTCCCAAGATATGTACCATTTCAAAAGGTCCAATGCCTTCATAATAAGATAGCCACCATTGGCTTTGTGAAGAGCACCTGGTTTAATCATGGTAAAATCTGTAAAAAGGGCTCCAAACCAGGCTTGCCGCTCTATGGTTCCGAAAAGGTTAGGGTATGCCGGGTTGGACTCAACGACTACTGGAGCTCCCTTTGTTTCCGAATTATCAATGAACACATTAACATCGTACCGCTTAATCATTCCATCTCGCTGTGGCACCGGAAAATGCTGACCATGGGGAGGCTGTTGCTCTTCCGGCTTCTTTTTAAAATCATCAATATTTTCCAAAATATCTTCTTTCACCGCTTTGAAATAATCCAGAACATCTTTTTCGTTTCTGTATTTTTCCAGATAAGATTCAAGTAATTGATCGACAACGAAAAGCGCTATTTCACTATCCAGCTTATTTCTCTTTTCACGAAACTGATTTTCAAGCTCCCTTATCTTTTTTATGGCCTCTTTCATCTTTTCCTGGAGCTCGTCACTTTTTTCCCTCAGTCTTTTTTTCTCGTCTTCATCCAGCTGAGCAAGATCTTCCTGGCTCAAGGGATGCCCGTCAGGACCGGCAGGTATTATGACCATACCAACTTGAGAAAATTGAAGGATGAAGCCCTCTTGTTTGGCCTGATCAGAAAGGGCATCAATTATCGCTCGTCTTTTTTCTTCAAAGGCCTGCTGTAATTCCTTTTCTTTAGCTCTGTAATCGTCACTATCAAACACTTCTGGAATTTTCTGCTGAAGAGTCTGGATAAATTCCTGCATGTCCTTTTTTAACTCTTTTCCCATCCCAGGACTCAGCTTGATAGCCAAAGGCTTATCGGGCTCTTTAAAATTGTAAACATAGCACCAGTCAGGAGGCGTCGGTTCTCTCCGAGCTTGTTCTTCAAGTAATGTTCTGGCGATATAAGTAAGACCGGTTTTCTGGGGACCAGCTACAAATATGTTGTAACCATCAGCCTTCATCCCCATACCGAAACGTATAGCATCCACTCCTCTATCTTGACCAAGAACAGGTATAGTTTCTTCGTTTAATTCCTCAGTTGTTTCAAAAGGCAAATCATCAGGATTTATTGTAGCCCTTAACTCGTCTGCCTGAAGTTCTGGATGCTGCATAGTCATAGTATCCTCCTCTTTTAGCCCAGCACATCCAAGCGCACTTTTTTATTGTGACTTGCAGCGGCTGCTTGAAGCACCGTTCGTATGGCATTTATCGTATGACCCTCCTTGCCAATTATCCTGCCGAGATCTTCAGGGGCAACCTTAAGTTCCATAAGGATTGTTCTCTCATTTTCCCTGGCTGCAAGTAATACGTCCTCTGGTTTTGTAACAAGTGACTTTATTAGAAATTCGGCCAGGCTTTTAATTCTCTTACCCAGGGGTTCGTTCATCTCCTTTGTCCTCCATAAAGCGAAGTTTGTCTATAACAGAGTTAACTTTGTCCTGAGGTTTAACTGAACGGTCTCGCCTATCGTCAATTTTCAAAGTAGTCAAAATACGAGCAACATTTCCAACAAAGCAGCTATCATGCATTTTCTTAATAACCTTCAAAACTTCATCTAAATCGCCATAAATAATTGTTCCCATAGGCGTAAGTTCATATTGAAGACCGCTTTCCTTCAACACCTTAATAGCTCTTGCTACATATTCACTAATACTTGTATTACCAGTTCCTATTGGAACTATACTTACTTCCACAATGGCCACGCCCAATCACCCCCCCTTTTTCATGATTACTCTTTAAGGTCTCACTCGCATCTTAGCAAGAGCTTTCCTATAGTCCTGAAGAAAATCTTTCGGTATAATTAGATTCAAGCTCTCAAATGTCCTTATAAAATCCTCTTCATTATGGGGCTCTATGTTCAGAACGGGATAAATTTTCTGTTCGCTAAGAAAAGCAAACAAATACTGGAAATTTATTGTCCCGCTTCCAGGTGGCGAATGAGAGTCTTCCTCGCCTTTGTTGTCGTGAATATGCAACTCAGCAATGTAGTCTCTGAGCTCTTTCAGCCATACTTCAAGTTTTGTACTGGAGAAGCAATTTTGATGGCCCAGATCAAGACAAAATCCAACATTAAAATTTTTAAGTTTATTAAAAATTTCCTTATGTAGTGCAGGATCTTCTTCCCACACATTTTCAAATACAACCCTAAGACCAATCTTTCTGGCTCTTACTATTATAGGCAGCCAAATAGAAATTGCTCTATCAATCCACAGATCCCGCTGATATCTATGGTGCCTCGGATCGTAGCCTGTATGCAAAACTATATGGATAGGATCCATAACCTGAGCTACATCTAGAAACTGCTGCAACCTTAGATATGCAACTTTTCTGATAAGCGGATCTTCACTTCCAGGACACAGATCCCAAAAGGGACCGTGAAGGGTGTATAGTATGCCATTCCTTTTCAATTTGTCTGCAAGCTCAGTAAAGCTTTCCAAATCGGTTTTTTCAAGATCACTGGCACTAATCCCTATTTCTACGCACATTTTGGCGAGAAGTATGTCATCAACATACAGATGCAGCATTTTATAGGGCATATTAACGAATATGCCACCTATGTACTTAGAACGAATGGTTTTTTTCATGCCTCAATTGTCCTCTCAGAAAATCCCTTATCCAATTCTCCCGACGATTACATAAACCCACAAACCACCGTGAGGAAAACAAAACAAATCATGATTCATGTCCTTAAAATAAGAAACTAAGGAAAAATCAGGAACGATAAGGGCAATCCTCCATCCACGAAAATTTTTTGTCAGGTGTTCAGCAATTTTTTTAAACAGTGCCCTAGTAGAAGATTGAAGACGCTTTCCATAGGGCGGATTCAGAACCAGAAGTCCGGGCGTAAGCCCAAGTTTAGCGGGAGAAAGCTCGAAAAAATTTTGGACCATCCACGTAATGTACCTCTTAACATCTATCATCTCCGCGTTACGCTGCGCCATACTAATCATCCTAGAATCTCTATCTATGGCCACTATTTTTGCTTCAACTTCGTTAATAAAATTTCTTTCGCACTGCCTTTTTTCGTAACCCCACATCCTGCTTTGAAAAGAAGGTTGTTGCTCAAATAAAAAACTTCTGAAATAACCAGGGGGAATATTGCGTGCCTTTAGCACCGCTTCAATTGCAAAAGTTCCAGATCCCGTCATACCGTCTATCAGATTCTCATTTCCTGTCCATCCGGCTGCCTCCAGAATTGCAGAGGCAAGCGTTTCTCTGATGGGAGCGAAACCAGGATATACTCGATAGCCTCTCTGATACAGATTTGCACCAACCATATCCAGCCTGATTTCACAGATATTTCTGAAGACATTTATCCATATTCTCTGGCGAGGCCTGGATAGCTCCCTCTTTTCATCATAATCATCTCCAGACAGTGTAATATCAAACCCTAAACGTGAGAAATAGCTGAACACCGTATCAATAGCAATGTCCTTAACCATTCCCTCATGACGCAACTTGGAATACTCAACATTAACATAAAAGTGCAAAGGAACAGTAGGGTTGATCCACACATCCCAAGGAATTTCCCCCATTTTTCTTCTCAAAGTTTTTACCGAATCCGCTCTAAAGGAAGGCAACGACACACAAACCCGGCTGGCAGTCCTTAGCCACAGAGCTAATCTGTAAACATCACCAATTTTACCTTGAGTTCTCAGTACGGAAGGTTCTAAATCCACACATTCGTATCCCAAATTGGTAATTTCCTTTTTGCACAAATGTTTCCAATGGGGGACAACTATTATGTCTATATTCAAAAGCCTTACCTTTACTAGTCTCTTTACACGCCTTGCAAAGGACCGGGAATTGTAAAAGTCTAAAAGGTTTTCCCACTTTGCCATAGGACTTTCATCCATGATAAATTAGCCAAGGTATAAAGATAAAATGATCGACAAAAAGAAAAATAAGAAACTGGCCGGGAAGTTGTTAAGGATCACTTCCTAACGGTCATTATTTACAGGCTCGAAAAATTTGAAAAAAAACAAAAAAAGCTTCTATGTTAGGCTCATTTTATTTTGAGTAGGTTATAAACCCTCCTAACCCCTGGCACAGACCTGGCTACTTTTGTTGCCCTTTCTTTTTGAAACAGGGTACTAACGGCTCCTGTGAGAGTAACTTCTCCTTTAAATGTTGTAACGGATATAGCTATACCGCTGAGATAGGGGTCCCGAAAAAGTTTAGCCTTCACAGCAGCTGTAATTGTTGCATCATCTATAACTTCTCCAGGTGTCCGACCGGCTGGAGTAGTACATCCAGCTACAATTAATAGAGTAAGTAGCGGTACAAAAAGCATCAAAGAAAAAAACTTTTGCAAGTTCCACTTCATAATAATATCGCCTCCTTATCTGATAACCAATACACCCGTTCCCTCAATTTCACCCTTTTTTAACAATTGCAATGCCTCATTTGCTTGCTCCAGAGGAAAAACCTCTACGTCAGGCTTAATCGGAATTTCAGCAGCCAGCTTAATAAGCTCCTCTCCATCCTGCCTGGTATTTGCAGTAACGCTACAAATATTTTTTTCGTAAAAAAGATGTCTTTCATAATCCATTTGCGGAATTGGGGTCATGTAAATACCTGCAAGAGATAAAGTACCCCCTTTTTCAAGAACTTCCAAAGCCTGCGGTACAAGATGCCCCGCAGGTGCAAAAATAATAGCCGATGCTACTTTCTCGGGCATGCCATCAATAGAAGTTCCAACCCAATAGGCTCCCATTGCCTCAGCATGTCTTAAATGTTTTTTCCCCCGCGATACGACAAACACTTTACAACCCCAATATTTCAGTATTTGCATCACAATGTGAGCTGAGGAGCCAAAACCAAAAATGGCAACTGAGTCTCCAGGTTTGCAGTTACTTCTCTTAAGAGCCCTGTAGCCTATTATTCCCGCACACAAAAGTGGAGCGGCTTCCACCGATGAGTAAGACTCCGGAATATAGTAAGCGAAATCTTCTTCAACAGTGGCATATTCAGCAAATCCGCCATTTGCATGGTATCCAGTAAAAAGTTGATCTTCACATAGATTTTCCTTGCCATTCAAACAGAACTTGCAGCTTCCACAGGTATGTCTGAGCCATGCAATACCAACCCGATCTCCTGGCCTAAACCTTCTGACACCTTTGCCAATGATATCAACAGTCCCGACTATTTGGTGACCCGGAATTATAGAACCTTCCCTGGGGGGTAATTCACCCTCAATAACGTGCAAATCCGTCCGACAAATCCCGCAGGTTTCTACTTTGATACGAATTTCTCCCGCCTTGGGTTGAGGGTCTGGAACATCTTCCAATTGCAAAGGAGAAGTTTCAATAGGGGCGCAGCCATGTAAAACCATAGCTTTCATGAGAAACCTCCGAAACCAGCATTACCAAACCAAAAGCCCAATAACAGAAAATTTCGCAAATTAGAATCACAGAAAAACTAAGAACAGGTTCTACATATCACAAGCTCCAAATATCACAAGAAAATCCAATTAGAAGATATTTTAATTGGCCATTTTCAGGAACTGTCCTCCATCAATCAATGTCAGCTCCCACAAGAAAGCTGAATCAAGTACCCAAACAAGGTCACGGAGAGAATCGATCGTCTGAAGGAACGATGCCGTAAGACAGCTCGTTTCTATACTATCACGGAGCACCGTGATGGGAAGGTTATTGATATGACCAGGGTATTTGCAATCCTACCCATTTGCACATTGAGTTCCCAGGTGTCTATCGTCCTCGGTTACCAAGAAAAAGATTTCTTAGCTTGTAAATTCTGGGAAATCTACAATTGTGTTACAATAAATTGTAACAACCAGAGGTTAAAATGTTCTGCCTGAAGATTTGGAGGATAGACAAATTCTATTGTATATTTATGCACAAATATGGCTTGATCTAACTTATGAAAAAAGCCTCATATATCTGCCAGATAACCATCCAGGTCGATATCTTTAATATCTGTAAGCAGGTTCTGCAAGAAGGCCTTTTTGTAGTTGGGTAGATCGGTTCCACGTCTCATTACAATTGCAATACGGTCCGGGTCAAAAAGCCAGTCAAGAGGGATAAACTCCAGTTTTCTGTATTTAAGCGGCAGCAAATGGGGTATCACTGTGGCAAAGGAAATCCCCAGGCCATTTTCGACATATAGTGCGCTGAGTTCAACATTCGACGATTCCATCACAACGTGACAGCACATTTTTTCTCGGGCAAATAGTTGATCCAGTCGTTTTCTGTGCGGATGACCTCTAAGCGGAAGTATCAATGGATACTGAACAATGTCCGAAAGGTTTAGCCTTTCTAATCCGGCTAGAGGGTGTCCAATCGGCGTAAGCAACATGAATCGAACAACGTGCCATGGTATGACCACAAGGTTTTGATAAACTCTGGATTCCAGTACTATTCCAAAATCAACATCGCCGTTATTTACAAGCTGCAATACTTCGCTTTGTGTTCGGTCCAATACGATGAGTTCGATACTGGGATATTGAGACAAATATTTTCTGAAATAGGGAGGTAAAACGTTATAGAGTGTCGTATAGGGTGCCGCAATTGCGAGCCTACCCTGTGGATTATCCTTTATATTCTCAAGTTCACCCGTCACAGCATCGTACATACTCAATACCTGTTTGCAAAACCTGAAAAACACCTCGCCAGCCTTCGTGAGCTTTATGCCTCTCTTGCCAATTCGTTCAACGAGAGTGCATCCTAGCTCTTCCTCCAGTGCCTTTATCTGCTGGCTGATGGCAGACTGTGTTCTGTACGTTTTAGCCGCTGTCTCAGTAAAGCTGCCACACCTAACCAGCTCGTAAAACGCCACAATTTGCTGCCATTCCATTTTTCCCACACTCATGTCGTTCGGCAACAAAAATGTCATAAACTCTAAACAATCATCGGCAACACTAAAATGAGGGCACGGATGAACATAAGCCTTATTTTTGCTCCCCCGATTAAACACCATAGCAAGGAGAACAACCATTTATCTATAAGCTACACCTTATTAAAAACAATATTCATACCTCTTCTCAAATTACACAAGTCGGCCAGATTTGCAGCATACCTGCCCAAAGAAAAATAACCCCTGTTATTTATATATGAGGTAACATCTCCCATACTGCCTGCATCGGCAAATGTCCGTGTCAAGTAAACATCAAAGTTCAACATATCTCCTATAACGACTCTAAGTCTGGAACCATAATTGATCCCAATAGACTTCAGATCATTGAAAGATATATTAGTCCACACATTTCCATAAGGATGATCAATCCTAATTATCTTACCTCTTATTTTGTTGTGCGCTATTATTTCTGAGAGAGACAGTTTTATTCTTGCTAGCTTATCTTCTTTTATTGGAGGACCAACTTTGGACAAAGGCACACCCTGTAATACCACTTTTTTGGCAATACAGGCTGCCGGTATTGCAACCATTTCTCTGCTGAAAAAAGTGGGTTCAGGATTTTCGGGAATGAACTCAGTTGAAATTATTTCATACGCCTCAATATATCCGTATCTTTCAAGTACAAATGTCAGCAAACCATTATTCGGGGCCACATAAATGTAACCTCCCTCTAAAGTGCGCTCTATACCCCCCCGGTCCTTCCCACTTCTCAAGTGATCCACCCGGTACGGCTTTTTTTATTCGGACAGCTATGGATCTAGCTTCTGTGCCGGTAGCAGGATATGTAGTAACGGCAAATATAGTTCGGCCTTCCGGAAAAAATCTGGGCAGATCAAGAGCCAACCACGCTCCCTCCTCGATATCGAAGGGAGTCATCATGTGGCATATGTCCACGATATATGCTTCCGGGCATATGCTAATCATCAATCCCTTGCAGAGCGCAACTGAATCGTCTTTTAAGCCCAGATCACTTGCAAATCCTATGATAGGTCTAATATCCATATCCATCTCCTTCTTGCTACTTTACCTGGTTGTCATTTTTATACTCCATAGTAAAGACCAAGCTCGGGTTTAACTCGTACACGGGTCCTTTATGGTGAGAAAATCTTGTCAAATCACTAAATTTCGGACTGATTATACCGAAACTTTTGAAAATACTAATGAGAAAGTCCGCTGTGTATGGCATTTTGTTATTGCCACAGGCAGAAACCACATCCATTGCTGTTACATGTCTTTTTAACCTTGCAAGTTCCTTAATTACCGTTATGATCTTATTGGAAGCATCTACAAGTTCTTGATCTCTGAAAAGATAATTCAGTGCAGCGTACCCATCCCATACACCTCTGGACATAGCAATTAACACCATGCATCTAATTACTTCCGGCATTTCATAGTAGGGAGCAACTAGGCCCTGAAGTAACCGGTCCTCCCATGCAGAGGTTTTAGTAGCCATCATCGGAAGCAAAAGCCGCCATTCATAAGCCGTTAACAAAACTTCGTGATAGGTCACACCTGCCGTTGTTGTTATAAGATCACTAGAAATGATATTTACAGATTCAAAAAGCATTAAAACCGAAGACAGCAGGGGCAAAACGTCCTTGTCGGAAAGAAATTCGGACGGTGCCCTTTCAAGGTTTCGCCGATGCCGGGCCTTTTTTAAGTAGTTTTTGCTCCATCTTCGCGGCGAATTTCTCCGGGTAAATGATAAACCTTTCGTGTATGCCCTCCGAAATCTTATCAACTTCATCGAAAGCCTCAATCTGAAAGGTTAATTTCCGACCCTCAACCTTCAATAGCTCCACATTTATCGTGACCGTCATTCCTGGGGGTGTTGCTGCACTGTGTGTCAAATTGAAACCAATTCCAACTGTTTGCTCCTCAGGCCAGTCAAGATAAGGGTTTACAGCCTTAATACATGCCCATTCTATTATTCCTATCATGAACCCACTCGCAAGGACTTGAGGCATTGCCTGAAATTCGGAAGACTCAGGAAGCAGATATGGAACTGTCCTATTTTCTGGAACAGTATAGGTAAACCGATATTCCAAACCACGACTTAAGTCACGCATCTCGCTTCCTCCTCTTGAGCTTAAATAGTGTCTTGTTTAATACGTATATCTTGTCGGTAATGTTGAGTACAATTAATTTTTCTAATGCAGCTCATGAGAGGCACTAATAAATGCGTTTCTACCAAGAAGTTTATTTACAGGTACCTGAATTGCTGGCTGTTTACACGTGACTTGGGACAATGCACCTCTTGAAAAATGAGGATGGAAGTGTCCAAGCGTTTTAGCTATTTAAATCCGCTTGAACTTGAGCAAATTATTAACTAGCACGCAGCTTAATGACCTCTACCTTAAATCAGTTAGGGTACGTCCACCTTGTAGAGGAGCGTTACAGCACTTCGCTACTCCCTAGAAACCATTTTCGCGTATCATTAAATAACAGTTCAAAAAATCTCCGAAAAAGCACCCCCTAGAATATCTCTACACTTTCTAAAAACTAGCTAATGCCAGTAAAAACCGGTCATAAAATAAAAATTCCCTTGGAAATTGTTTAAAACTGCCGTTTAAATTATTATTCATCACTAAAGAAATTAACGGAGAAAAAAGTGGCAAAGGGAAAAAAGCTGAGAATCATTACAGGACTGACCATAATATCCCTGTCTATCTTAATTCTGCTAGTTTTAAACCCAAAAGCCCAAAAGTATATTTTCTTGTCTATAGCGCGAAAGATTGAACTCAAGACGGGATGGCAAATAAACGTTAAAAACTTAAAGATATTACCTTGGGAAGGAGCATACTTAAACAATTTACAAATTAACTACCAAAACAGGCAATTCTTTACCAGCAAGCGCGTAATTGTTTCAGTATCTGTGAGCTTCAAAAAACCTTATATCAGGGTGAAAAAAATTTATTTGCAAGAACCCCTTGCGATAATTGAAAGGTCAGAATCGGGAAACCTTACCTTTCCTCCGCTCCATAAAACACCGGACAAACATAAAACCGAACCACTCGATTATAGCACTATTCTGGCCCTCGCGCCCGAAGTCACCATTTATGATGGTACTTTGGTTATGCTGAATGCAGGAAAAAATATAAATGTCCTTGCCAGACATATAAACACCTCGATTGAAATACCAGACAATAAAACTCTGTGGCTTAAAAATCTTTCTGCATCCCTTGAACAGCCATTAGTTGGGGAAATCGCTGCAAGCGGAACCGCAGAGTTTCTTAAAGATACCCTCAGAGTAAAAAATTTTCTCATAAGAAACTCATCAAATTTAGCGAGCATGGACGGTTACATAAACCTCAGAAAGCTAACAGGAATGCTTTCAGGCAGTATGCACGTAACAAATTCCCAGCGGGCATCCAAGCTTTTCTTCCACGGTAATAATATAGGACATTTTGATAGTGTCTTTATGATAAAGATAAAGCCACAGAATATCCACGGGGATATTACCATCAACCATAAAAGTCTCGGAACTATGAATTCGCTTTTTAATATTTCACTATCCCATAAAGGCAACGCAAGAATAAGGATAAAAAGTCGTTTGGATATTTCTAACGAGAAATTTTCAGGCAAGGGCTTTTTGAATATCAAAGCTGCTTGGAAAGGTCGCAAAGACTTCTATGGGATAATAAAAGGGACTTTCAAAGGAGTTCATTTAAAAAAACACCGGCTTGACCAGCTAAATGTCAAAGCATTTATAACACCAAAATATTTAAAGCTAGCTCAATTCCAGACACAGACCGAATATGGAATTCTTCAAATGCAAACCAATGTAAGCTATGAAGATTTGTCCAAATTTGACAATAACATTTCAATCATTACCAGATGGCAATCTAAAATAAATGTTGACCCCGCAGGTCCTCTCCTTACCAGGGGCGAAATCCATGCAACATGCACTAGAAAGTGCATGAAAGACATAAAATATTGGACAGTCTCTGTTAATGCGCAATCTACCTATGAACATTCCAGCTTCGGAATAACAGGTAAACTCAACAATAAAAAAGTTAATGGACTAATAAGCACAGACAACATGCCCTTACAAATCATAAACAATATTTTTAAACCATCAATCCACATACAAGGTGTGCTTTCATCTCGTGTACAATTTTCCGGAAATCCAGTTCATCCTTATGTCAAAGCCAGGGGTGAAATTAAATCTGCAAGGCTAGGAAATGTCCATGCAGGTGCCATTAATTTTCATTTTAACGGAACAATAAAAGGTAAATTCAACAGAGGAACCCTAAAAATAAAATTCCACAATTTGAATGTGCCTGAAATTAAGGAAAACATAGAAGAACTTACAATTAACGCTGAACAGAACAACAGAGAATTAAACTTTAACCTGGAGGGAACCTCCAATAAAAACCATTATATCTTCTTTCAGGGCACAATTTCTAATTTATGGGAACAACCCTCTGTCATATTAGACAAAGCTGTCATAAAATGGGAAGACTTCGGAACATATAAGGCAGCATCAAAATTAAGGATATTGCAATCTGGTTTATTTGTTGATTATTTAAATATTTACCATTCAAGAGGCAAAATAAAAGCCAGAGGAATTTTAAGCAAAAGCACATCTTCGCAATTGTACCTTAATTTTAATGACTTTCCGGTAGCAGACTTTTTTAGCAAATCTTTTGACTTCAGCATTTCTGGAGGAAGAATAAACGGCGGCATTGGAATAAAAGATGAGAGGGGCTCTGTCATTTGGAATGCAAAAATAAAGATGCAAAGCGGTGTAGCCAGGAGAGCAAATGTTCCAGGCAGTTTTTCGTGGCAAGAGATATCGATTCAAGCTCACGGAAATAAAAATGAATTAACGACTAAAATTAAAATCGACTCATCCCATCTGGCAAAGCCTTGCAATATCACTCTTGCCCTTCCAATAAAGGCCATGTTGCGATGGAAAGGAAAAAGATACATCCCTGATATAAAAATTGTCGCATTAGATACTCAATCAATTGCTGGCAGAATTAATATACCAAAGGCAAAATTAAATCTGCTCCAACCGTTCATACCGTCGAACTACGAGATCAAAGGATTACTTTCTGCGAATCTAAACATAGGGGGAACATTGAAACAATACCGCTTAGAAGGAACAGGTAACGTTCAAAATGCATCTATCGTTTTTCCCGACAAAGACTACAACATCAGTGACATAAACGGGAAGTTTTCAATCACCAATTCTACCCTCAAAATTAGACTATATGGAAAAAGCCTGAAGGGTGATTTTCTAATAAAAGGCAATTTACCTGTAATCCCTGATCTTAATAATTTACATTTAGATATTGTGCTCAAAAAGATTTCTCCCCCGCCATTTTACGGAATCCGTGGGAAAATTTCAGGCAGTGGAGTACTTATTGGCCACGAAAAGAACCTGGATATTCAAGGCAAATTTAAAGCACTTAAAGCATCACTGAACTTAGATAAATTAAATCGAGAAGTTAAAAAAGATATTTCGGAGATACAATTCGTCGAAGACAATAATGCCGATGTCATTATGGCTCGAGAGAAAAAAAGCAATTTTTTTAAAAATCGAGTCCGTATTAATGTCCATATTGATTTTTCGAAAGGTAAGGCTCAAGTTAGAGGCATGGGGGTAGATTCTGATGTTACTGGAGAGTTGGTAATCAAAAAAAAACTAGGACAATCCATACAGATATTTGGGGAAGTAAAGAGCATAAGAGGATGGTACACTTTTCAGAGTATCAGACTTAAAATTACAAAAGGTATCGTAAGATTCAGAGGATTAATACCCCCTGATCCAGAGTTACGTATAACATGTGAGAAAAAGACAAGAGATGCCACTTTGTTTGTAAATCTTACTGGAAGCATAAACGAACCGTCATTAAAGCTAACCAGCACTCCTCCCATGAGTAATGTTGATATCCTATCTTACCTGCTCTTCAACAGGCCAGCCAGACAATTAACAACCAGAGAAAGCGTAGGGCTTCAGGAACAGGCAGCTCTCTTTCTTGGTTCCAAAGCCACAAAAATATTGAAGGACATTCTCGGCAAAACTCCTTTTTCTCCAGATGTTATCGATTTTCGACAGGAAAGCTCAGGAAGTGAAATTCTCGAAGTTGGGAAATACCTAACACCCGATTTTTACGTAACCTATGAAAAGGATGTAAAAGATGATAAAAACGATCAGGTAAATATCGAATACAGGATAAATAAGCACATCTCCATCCAGAGTCAGCTGGGAGGAGACAATCAAGGTGGAATTGATATACTCTGGAGATATGATTTTGGGGATTAAAAACTATTCGAACTCGATAATAAGGAGAAAATTATGGCGAGAGGGATAAATAAAGTTATTCTAGTAGGACGACTGGGAGCAGATCCAGATTTGCGGTTTGCTCCTAATGGCACTGCCATAGCCCGATTTAATGTGGCCACAACTGAAAGAGTCCCTGCAGGGGAAGGAAACTGGGAAGATCGAACTGAATGGCACAGAATAGTGGTATTCGGCAAATTGGCCGAAACATGTGGAAATTATCTTAGTAAAGGTCGTCTGGTGTATATTGAAGGTCGTTTGAGAACTCAGCAATGGGAAGATAGGCAGGGGGTTAAGCGTTTTACCACTGAAGTAGTGGCAAGAGATATACAATTTCTCGATCCAGTATCAGCACAACCTCCACGAGAAGCAGGGGATTCCGCCTCACCTTCCAAAGCTGATGAGGATGGTGGCTTGGCTGATCAGCTACCGCCTTCCCCAGATGAATCCAACGTTGATGATGATATTCCGTTTTAATTTGAGGTTTGTATCTGTGCACGAAATGAGCATAGCAGAAATGTTGTTGAATATAGTGCTAAACGAAGCTCACAGTCACTCCATTAGCATGATTGAGAAAATACTTGTTCAGATAGGTGAGATGGCTGCTGTAAACTCGGAAGCATTAAAATTTTGCTTCTCCGTTATCAGCAAGGACACCATAGCCGAAAATGCAATCCTAGATATTGAAATTGTACCAATTGTAGCGAGATGCCAAAAATGCGGTCTGATTTTCCAAGTAGAAAATTTTTCCTTTAAGTGTCCCGATTGCGACATCATTACAAACGACTGGATTAGTGGCCGCGAAATTACTGTAGTTTCAATAGAGGGCATTAAAGATTAGGAGACATACTATGGAAAAAGTTTCAATCCCCGTTGTCAAAAATGTATTAGAAGCTCATGAAAAACTTGCCATAAAAAACCGGGAAATTTTCGATTCAAATGGCATCCTTACTTTAAATCTTATGAGTTCACCTGGTGCTGGCAAAACATCCCTTCTAGAACAAACTATAAAAGGGCTGAAGAACCAAGTAGAAATTGCAGTGATCGAGGGAGACATACAATCAGACGAAGACGCAAGAAGAATACAGAAAAGAGGGGTTCAGGTTGTTCAGATTAATACGGGAGGAGCTTGTCATCTGGACGGTTCAATGATCCAATCAGCTCTGGAATCCTTAGATTTAAACCCTGTTGACCTTCTAATTATTGAAAATGTGGGGAATCTGGTTTGTCCAGCGGAGTTTAATTTAGGGGAACACTTCAAGGTGATGTTGCTAAGCGTAACAGAAGGACACGACAAACCATTAAAATATCCTCTCATGTTCCAAAAATCATCTGTTTTGTTAATCAACAAAATAGACTTACTTCCATACATAGACTGCGATATTGAAAAAATAAAATCCACCTGCAAGAGCTTAAACCCCCAAATTGAAACCTTCGAGATTTCCTGCAAAACCTCTGAAGGTTTGGAAAATTGGTTCAACTGGATAATAAATAAACTAAACGAGTTTAAACAAGGTACGGTATCCTAATGCTTGTATGCGAATTGTGCGGAAAAATAGTGTCTTATGCCGGAAACTCACTAAAAATATGCGCCGATTGCATTCGTAATCGATGGGAAACAGCTAGACCCATCATTGAAAAAATTCACGCTCAATCGCGTAACAGATTTGGTCTTCCCCCGACTCCACCCAGAACTGCCAACGGAACCCAATGTAAAATATGCATTGTCGAATGTAAGATGGATAAAAATCAGTATGGCTTTTGTGGGGTACGAAAGGGAAATTCAGAATCCATAAAAAGAGAAGGAAACATTTTGGGGAAATTCTCGGCCTATCTGGATCCCTTGCCCACAAATTGTGTTGCCGATTGGGTATGCCCTGGTGGGACAGGTTCAGGATATCCGGAGTTTGCTCATGAACCAGGTCCAGAAGTTGGTTTTTACAACCTGGCTGTTTTCTTCGAAGCATGTAATTTAAATTGCCTTTTTTGCCAGAACTGGTCCTTCAGATTATCTCATAACAAAAACACCTGGAGCTCTGTTTTCCAGCTCACAGAGAAGCAAAATGATCGCACAAGCTGTGTTTGTTTTTTTGGAGGAGACCCTGCTCCTCAGGTTCCTTTTGCTATACGAGCAGTAAAAAAGTTGCTTCAAAATAAAAGGAAAAAAATTTTTCGTGTTTGTTGGGAAACCAACGGAACATCTTCCAAAAGATGGTTGAATTACATGTTCAAGCTGTCTTTAGAAACGGGAGGTTGTATTAAAATAGACCTGAAGGCATGGGACCCCAAAATCCATACGGCGCTTTGCGGAACAGACAACTCAAAGATTTTAGAAAACTTTCACTACATTGCTCAAAAAGCATCTCTTAGAGATACACCACCGTTAGTTGTCGCAAGCACCCTCCTGGTGCCTGGCTATGTGGATGATAAAGAGGTCTACGAAATAGCAAGATTTATCGCATCAATAGACAGGTCTATTCCCTACACACTGCTGGCCTTTGCGCCTCAGTTTGAAATGAGAGATTTCCCAACGACATCTCTCGAGCACGCCGAGGCATGTCTTCAGGCCGCATATAAGGCGGGACTTACTAAAGTCAGGATAGCCAACAGGCATCTTTTATGCTAAAGTCTTCTTCCTCCTAAAACAAGTAACCATACCAATGCAAAAATTTACCTCAGGAGACTGAAAGATGGGTCAGTATATCCAAATTGTAGATGGACAATTAATAGTACCAGATAACCCTGTAATTGGCTTTATAGAAGGAGACGGAATAGGGCCAGATATTTGGAATGCCACAAAAAATGTCATAGACTCAGCAGTATTAAAAGCATACAACGGCAACAAAAAAATTAAATGGCTTGAGCTTTTAGCTGGAGAAAAAGCATACGAACTTACGGGTGAATGGCTACCCAAAAAGACATTCGAAAGTATCAAACAGTGCATCGTTGCTATAAAAGGTCCTCTTACGACACCTATAGGTGGAGGCTTTAGAAGCCTGAATGTAACTCTTAGGCAGGTTTTAGACCTCTATGCATGTGTAAGACCTGTTAAATATATAAAAGGCGTACCTTCCCCTATGAAATATCCAGAAAAAGTAAACATGGTGGTTTTCAGAGAAAATACAGAGGATGTGTATGCGGGAATAGAGTGGCCGCCAGCGTCAGAAGATGCCAAAAAAGTTATAAATTTCTTACAATCGGAATTCGGAATTTCCATACCCGAAGAATCAGGAATTGGAATAAAACCCATCAGCAGAAAGAGAACTCAAAGGCTCGTTCGAATGGCTATTAAATATGCTTTAGAAAACAATATGAAAAGCATTACTCTGGTACATAAAGGAAACATTATGAAATATACCGAAGGGGCTTTTTGCCAGTGGGGATATGAAGTAGCAGAATCCGAATTCAATAACACCATCATAACCGAAAAAGAACTTTATGACCAATATGGCGGTGAAATCCCTGAAGGAAAAATTGTGATAAAGGATCGTATCGCCGATGCTATGTTTCAACAAGCCCTTCTGAGACCTGATGAATATGATGTATTGGCAACTCCAAATTTAAACGGTGATTACCTTTCTGATGCCTTAGCCGCCCAAGTTGGAGGGCTTGGCATGGCTCCGGGAGCAAATATAGGAGATGAATGCGCGCTATTTGAGGCCACTCACGGAACAGCGCCTAAATATGCAGGACAGGACAAAGTTAATCCCTCATCTTTAATCCTTTCGGGCGTTATGATGCTAAAATATATCGGTTGGAAAGAAGCTGCCAACCTAATCGAACAAGGACTCGAACTGGCAATCCAAACGAAACGTGTAACTTACGATCTCGCACGACAAATGGATGGTGCGGAAGAGGTGAAATGTTCAAAGTTTGCGGAAATTATTGTTCAGATGATGGGATAAACACAAAAGAATTATGTTACAGCGGGCAAGACATTAATGTTTTTGCCCGCTTGTAGCAATTTCAAGAGAAAGTTTCTTAAATTGGCTGTCTCGTAATTCAAAAAACAGCATCTCTATTTTTGATTTATCCGCCCTTTCTGTTTTTTCAAAAATGAGACTATAGAATCCAGGAGGGAGAACGAACTTATAACTGCACAATTCGCCGTTCCATAATACATTTGCATCTTTTACCACCTTCATATGCCCTTTATTCCACCTAAAAAGAACAAACCTTTTGAAGTAACTGTAATTCTCTGGCTTCAAGCACTTTTCATCCCGATCAACAAAAGATACCCATAATACAGATCGTCCTGCCTCTTTCAGGTAAGAATTTCCAAACTTTTTGTCGGTAAACTCAAACCAATTCGTACCATCAGAAACGAAAACCTTATTTGCATATTCGATAAAAAAAGAAGGAAAACCACAGGATCTGAAAAGTGCAACCTGGGTAATCTTTACACCCTCTTTATGCAGGGCCTTTTCATATTTTAATATATCAATAGGAGACTGATAGGTATTTAATAACGAATCCCCCACAACTTTTATCCGTTGAGTAACCCTATTAATCTTTTTAGCCGCGGAAAAGAGATCGCGCTTATTCCCACATTCGATGTGTTTCCCAAGCTCCATATATCTCCACGAGGGAGCTTCATTACCTATTCTGAGGCTATACTCCATCAGACTAGGATTTCTATGGGAAAGATATTTATGATAATTCAAAATATCCAAGATTTCACCTAACTCAATATCAACCAAGTCTTTTCCACTAAGTTTTTCCAGCGCGTTAAAGAACAAGGTTTTAAGAGAAGGTTGAAGCCTTTCATAAAAAACAATTATAT
>JALXAE010000158.1 GCA_026992355.1 Syntrophobacterales bacterium
TGTGTTTCAATGCATGCTGCTATTGGATTATAAACCCTTTTCCAACCGACAATTTCTACACCTTTTAACCCCTCAACGTTCACTTCGATAATTTTTGCCTGGCTAGTTTGGGTCATAACCTTGTTTCCTACTAACTTTGGTGAGCTGGGCATTCCTTTGCCAAGATTTACTCTGAAAGCCGCCACTAACGGATTGCTGGTTTGGTCAGATCCACCGAAAGGGGGAGCTCCAGTTTTCCATTGATTGGCTTGTCTATCAAACCACTGATATTCAAAACCAGCTTGCAGATTCCTGAGAGGATTACCGAGAAATGGCCTGCACATGTAGTCAAGTATGTAAAGATATCCTTCGCCCCCAGAGCTACAGGGATCAGTATCTGGGACAAAAGTAGTAAAGAAAACCATACCACCTGCTACTAAAGGCTTACTTACAATACGCTCTCCTTCGTGGGGTAAATCAAATATGCAGGAAAAACAATCATTTCCGTCAGGTTTTCCGTCACTTTTAATCCACTTATGGGATGAAGTGTCTGTATCACAATTTAGTAAACGTCTTTTAACTACAAAGCCATCTATAGTAGCAAAATCTTCAGTTTCCTCGCATAGATTCTTGCTTGAGCGAATGTCTTCCACGTAGCAATAGAATGACATCGGAGCGCGGTCATGTTTGTCTGAAGAATCGCCTTCTACATCTTCAAATTTTCCCGTACCAAAGTAAACCCTAAGATTCGAGTCTCTATCAAATGCGGCAGTAAAATTTTTGGTTATTGGTTGGTGCGAAGATCTAAAAATATTATCGTCCAGATAGGAATCAGAAATTTTCCTAGTCTTGACTATGTTTGCGCAAAATAAAACATTATTGCCAAATTCAGGTCTGCCAGGATTGAAAAACTTTATCGAATAAAAATTACCGTTTAAATCCCCAGCGTATATAAGATCGACAAAACCGTCTGCCCCGGAACTACTTCTGCTGACAACAATCTTTCCATCTTCAGATAGCACATCCAAAACCAACGGGGAATTAATAGCGCTCGGTATATACGTGGAACTATTAGAAGGAATTGATGAGCCTGCAATTTCAAATAAATGTGCCCACAAAAGTTGAAATAAATTCTTACCGCTTTCTAAATCAATTGCAGCAAGATACGGATAGAAGAGGTACTTCCACCTTTCATTATTATTCCAGTCAATTCCCCAAGAAGACGGATCATATGCCCTGATACCTCCCCCAAAAAATGCGAACCATCTTACTGGTATTGTGTCTAAAGAAGAAAGAGTATCTGGGTAAGGTTTTTCGCTCATTGGACTGATTGTGTTATAAACATTGTAAGAGCTCTGCATGCCAGGCAATAACAGTTTTGCCACGGTTGGAACGGAATATGCGAGAGGTAAATTCTTCAGCTTTAAATAATCGTCGCGAGAAAAAGGAAAGGTATAATTGTTCTCACTTTCATGAACACTCAGATTTCTTATAACGGAGTATTCCCACAGAACACGAGGATTATCCGGGTCTGTAACATCAATTGCAAAATATACATCTCCTCCGCCACGTTCGCCGCCGATTAAAACTGTACGCCATCGTTTTCCCTGACTGTTAGCTCCACCGGAGTCAGGGTCAATAAATACATTCCAAACAGTAGGGGATAAATCAACCATTGCTTTATGAGGACATGTGCTGCCTTCCAATCCGTAGTCGACACTAGAAATACACTCTAATTCAGAGAGAAGATTAGAGGGTATATATGCCCAAAGTTCCTTACCAATTTCAGAATCTTTGTCTGGATCATAAACCCAATATCCGTTTTCAATTATATTTTCCGTATCGGGATTATCTCCTTCGTGCCATTTGCCAACAACAAAAGCATGTAGCATGCCATCATTAGCACCAACGTATGCCACCTTTTTTCTATGCAGATTACACTGTCTAAAGCACCAATAACACAAATCCTTACATTGGGAATTTAAATCGCATTCACACCCGTTGGAACAATAATTTATCGAGGGCATGATGCAACTTCCATTTTCCCAAAGGCATTCTTCGGTGTAACCGCAGAGGCTTTCGTTAACATACCCACACACACATCCACTTGCCTTTGGAGGTACATCACTAATAGCAGGAGGACCAACTACTACAGGAGTAGAGTAAATAATATCCCCTAACAACCATTCGTTCCTATCTCGTGTACCGGGATAGTTGGTTTCCTCCCCAACTATCCATTTTATTAAAGCTTTCGTATCTTCAATGCTTATATTTCCGTCACCGGTTATATCCCGAGAAACTTTTAAATAGCTTTCTAGTTGGTCTGCAAAATCTACTGAAAATCGATCTCCTTTGTCTATTTTACTATCACTGTTAAGATCAAGGCCGACAAATATGTTTCTACTGGTTGAGGATAGCATTTCTCCAGCGTCCCAACATTTTTTATCTGCATCGGACAAATCCCTACACATCAAATTCTCTTCAGTAATTCTATGACCTTCACACTTTCCACCACCACCGAGGCACTGAGCAAAAGTTGTATCCCAGGAACATCCAGTTGTTTCATTACATTCTGATTGAGAGTATATTTCCCCACAGGATTTCCAGGTACAACTTGGCTCGCAATTGCAGCGGTTGCTGTAGGCTATATCAGCGCAATCTTGGAACTCATAAACCCCACAATCATTTGGCCAAAAAACCCCAAAAGAGCCTTCCCATATAATATCATTATTAGGATTGTGCTTAAAAGCGCCCCTGATAACAATATCCCTTCCTACGAATTGCTGGGTCGTGCTTGCAACCGAAGAGGCAGAACCACGATCCTGGATTTCTTCAAATATCTGGACTAAAGCCCTTTCCAATTCTTCGCCTTTGTTTGCTTCAAAAAAATGATCAGGTAAACCATCACCATTTTTATCCCATTCTTTACATAGCTCAGGTGGTACTCCATTTGCTGGATTACACACGCTAGGAAGGTCTGTTGTTTTACTAGTATAGGGATACGAACTTACATTATAGGGCCATTTGTTGCCATCCTTATCGGTGAAGCCTCCGTACATGGCCATATTCTTCATAGATTTGATACCGCCGGGCTCATCACTAAATATAAAAACAGTGTAATGGTCTAAAACCTGATCTTCAGACATATCTGTTCGTAGGTCGTAAACATGACTATTGTGGGTAATTTCTATCGGATCACCTCCAGTATTCCATTCACCGTCTGAAATTGTAATAATGTAGCTCTTCCGACACGGAACGGGAACATACTCGTTGTTATCCTCGTCATAATCATACCACGGATCCTTTGAAGAACCTTGGCCACCAATGAAGTCATCGTTATTGCAATTGCCCGTATGATCGTTATGCTGCTTAAAATAGTCATATGCTTCTTGAATAGCATATATAGTGGGCGTTCCCCCGTAGGGAGCTTCACTCTCTACCACTGAAATTATCTCATCAATATTAGCATCTGTTACGCCAGTGCGTATACACCCGTTTCTCGAACTCGAAGAAAAAACTTCAATGCCAATGCGTGGGGCGTTTCTATCAACTACGCCATCACTGTTTTTGTCGAGAACTCTTTGTAAAACTCCTTTTCTTTTGTCGCTAGCAACTGCTACACGAATTTTGGCATCAGTTATTCCTCCAACGACACAACCACCGCAACGCTCAATAGTTGTACCCTCACCATTTCCAATTTCAGCCACAGACCAGGTTGCAGTATCGAAGTAACCATCGTTAAAATCATCGCTACGACCTCCGGAACAAGTATGACATACAAACTCATCTACCTCAGCTTTTTCGTAAGAACTGGAGTAAGAGGCAGCAGCGATGCCTACATAAATGGTATCTGGCATGGCATTTTCGCCGGAATACGTATATCCCCCTCCTCCCAATTCGTGCCATGTATTTCCATCATCTTCCGAATAATAGGCCTTAAAAGTTTGGGAAGTTCTGACCAGCCTTAACCAGATGGGAAGGCTGTATCCTTCAATTAAACCATAATCTGAACCATTCACATAAGAAGTATCACCACCGTCACTAGGTCTGTATGCAAACTGTATTACATTAGAATCAGATGGGTTTGTAGCTGAGACAAATATACGTCTGCTACTGGAATTTAGACTGGCACGAGCCATAACAGTGATTTTAGAATATGAACCACCTTCAGGAACCGAGACAACTTTGATTCTGACGTCAAAATCCCCCGTAAGTCGTTGATATACAAAGAAACAGTCATCACTCGTACTCCAGATAGGTCCATCTTTTGCCTTTATGGTAAGGTATCCACAAGTACCTAAATCCTCATCTGTATTGGTTATTGTAAGAGTATGCTCTAATGTAGGATAAGAACCATACTGAACTTTTATATAACATCCTGTGTTGAAGTCCTTATATTCCCATCTACCTCCTTCGCTCCTTATAATACTATAATTATTTTCTTCATCAATCTTCCTTCCTCCAACTAAAACTTTACGAAGTAGATCAACGCGACTCATGGTAGCCCAATTAAGGAAATTCCCTGAAATGCAATTTGGTCCCCCTATTCCATCAATACACTTCCCCTTGTCAGCACAATCTGTGTCACTTGTGCAAGCAACGCTTCTGTCTTCAGAACACACTTTGTGTCCACTTATTGACTCACACTCTGAGAGATTATCTACTTTTACAAAGCCACCACTTCCTCCAAAAGCAGCACTATCATACCTATAGAAAGCGTCTGTCTCGAAATAACCATAATAGGAAGTTTGGTACGAATATGCAGCATCCGGATGATGATTGGAATCCGAATCGCTTGGCGTGCAAAAAGCACTGCTATTGTAATTGTATCCACCAAAATAATAGGGGAGATAGGCTGAACATTGCATGCTGCCGGAAACATCAAGTACCATTAACACATTAGGGGAAACAGGAGTTGCCCAAAAAGGTGGCATGGAGCAATTTGAACATGCCAACGTATTGGTAGAGGTAAAAAGTAACACTCCACATAAAATGGCAAAGCCAATGTACCAAAAACTAAATGCCTTATTCCCCTTTACTCTCATCATCGACTCCATATTAACCCCATTCACGTTACCTGGCTGACTGAATTATAATTACTTTGCGAACACAGCTTTTTTGTTTGCTAAAAAAAATTTTTACTTTAGTTGCCATTTCCAGTGATTGAAATGATACTAAACCGTTTCTCAAATCATATACCCTCACTTTGGAACAAAAAGGAAATTCAACACCATCAACAGCCAAGCTTTCCGGCGATAACTCGTCAATCTTTCCCTCTATCACTCGATCAGAATGTAAAAGTGTATTCATCGATTCCCCTTCACTAGTTTCATCAAGCACATTTGCAGCATAAGTTACTGAAGATAAAGGACAAAGGTCGGCTACGAAGAGCAGACAAAGAACGCTAACGAAAACAGAAAATACAATAAGGAAAGCATAAGCTTTAATAAGCTTTATTTCTCTTACCATCGGTATCACTCCCATCACATTAAATGTTTAAGATTTCATAATCTGATCTGTTTATTTTTTTATTTGTCCTACAAGGGACAATCAAGATTGAGAACGTGAAAAAAGCGTGAAAATAGTATTTCTACACCAAGCCTGTCAAAATTTTGGGCGTTTAGCGGTTTCCCGGGCAATCAAATTCCTATGTCCCATCAGTTTTAAGACAACTGGCGTACATAAACCACCAGTTTTGGCTGCCACGTACATAAAATGTCGAATCAGTAACCATACGAAGACCAAAAAAACGCCTGTAAGCAAGGTTGTTTCCTATAAATCGAAGAATATTGTAAACCCAGCATGGCAAGTAGAAGAATAAAGTGATTTGCTGAAAAATTACTGCTTTTTTTCTTTAACTGAAGTTTTCCACAAAATGATGTAACTGTTGAAAATTACTAGGGATATTGTGTAATGTCATGTGAATTTCAAAAAACCAGCGATTTCAATACCTTAGCAAGAATCTTGCCTTTGCAGTATTCTTATCAATCCAAGAAAACAAAAGGAATTTTATCACTTTTTGTATGTCATTACACATTTTCTATAACAATTACAGATATTTATGTGGCAAAAACTCCGTTTTTGGAAAACTTGAGCTGTAGCTTCCTTGTCTGGCTCATACCGTGCTCACCTCCTCAGACACAGTATAAACCGGACAACTAATGTGCTATAATAGCGAACATATCACGTGCTCTCGACATCTGGAAGAACTTTATGTTGCTCAGGTAAAAGAAAAATTGAGGAAAATGTTAAAAATTTAACAACCCTTCCAGCGGGCGGCATCGCACACCGCTGCTGAACTCAGTGGTTAGAGAAAAATGAAAATCTACATGGATTGTTGCCGTTTAAAATAGACCTTTTGATGCTCAGAGCAATCCCATTATCCATCTTGAAGCTGAAGCGATAAAAATTGTTATGTCCTTATGCGAGCGAGGAATTTTCACTTTGGCATCAAGTCAAATTTTAAAATTTGAGGTAGAAAACACTCCTGATGTTTTAAGAAGGGAAAGATTGAGAATTTTGAAGAAAATTGCTAAGAAAACAATAAAAATCACTAAAGAAATAGAAAAAAGAGCAAAGTGTTTTGAGACTTCAGGAACACAATCATTTAATGCCTTACATTTAGCCTGTGCAGAAATGGAAACGGATATATTGTTTACTGTAGATAGAAGATTCTTAAAAAAAGCAAAAGAGGTAAAAGACTTAAAAATAAAAGTAAGAAATCCATTAGAGGGGATAGAAGAGGTGTATAATGGAAAGAACAATTGATTATAAAACAGGTATGGGTCGTGGGAAAAGGGGAGGTTCGGCCAAGGCTCGTCACGGCTTATCCTCGAAAAGGGAGTAGGCGATGATAAGGGAGCTGGACAGCGTTGTACTCATGCGGAATATACCCCAATATGGGCTCAAGGCCGGGGACGTAGGTGCCGTTGTGCATGTTTACGGACAAGGTGAAGCCTTTGAAGTTGAGTTCGTTGGTGGGGACAGGACGACTGTGGCGGTGGTTACGCTCGGAGGGGAAGACGTGCGTCCCATGAGAAGCCGGGAGATTTTACATGTTCGCGCGTTGGCATCGGTGTAGAACATCGCACCTGCCGCCTAACCGAGCGTTCAGCGGACGCGGCCGCGCCGCGGGCGAAGGTGGGCGGAATTTCGGTCTGAAATCATGCACCCACAAAGGCCGTTGGACGGCGACGCCAAGTCGCTGACGCCATCGTTGGGTTTCGCGGTCTTCTGGAGTGGAACCGGTTATAATTATGGCGGGGAATGTGGAGAAGGAAAAAGAGTTGGAGAGAGGCAAATGGAGAAACGCATGATGGAAAGAGATACAGTGATAGATGAAAATGAATTGCTGAAACGGGTGAAGAAAGCCGTGCTGGAATTGGCTCCAAAAGCGGAGGTGATCCTTTACGGCTCCCGTGCCAGGGGAACGGCGCGCAGAGACTCGGACTGGGATTTCCTCATCCTCTTGCCCGGCCCGGTGAGCAAGGAACTTGAAATGAAAATCAAGGATCGCTTGTACGATATTGAGTTGGAAACAGATACTGTGTTGACCAGCATTATTCGGAGCAAGCAAGTGTGGTTGTCTAAGCGATACGAGATGATTCCGTTACGCCGGGAAGTAGAGAAAAACGGGATAGCGGTATGAGGAAGAAGGAACTTCGGGAATTGATAAATTACCGTACTAATGTGATAAAATTTAGTGTATTATAGAGTTACTAAGGGAAAATCTCTTCGCGGTATGGAGCATTTATTTATGAAAAGGTTCCTTTTACTGGTAATGATCATTGCCCTGGCTACAAATGGTCTTACCGCATTAACTGTGCTTGCCAAAAGCAGTTCTTTTACCCAAAAAGACAGGGAAATGCTGATTCGCCTTGATGAGCGTTTGAATCAAATTGACAAGCATTTTGAGCAAATAGAAAAGCGCTTTGAGCAAATAGAAAAACGTTTTGGGCAGATAGAGAAACGCTTTGAACAAATAGAGAAGCGTTTTGAGCAAATAGAGAAGCGTTTTGAAGAATTAAGAGAGGATATGAACAAGCGTTTTGAACAGGTGGATAAGCGTTTCGAGCAAATGGACAAGCGTTTTGAGGAGCAAAATAAACGTTTTGAAGAACAAACTCGGCGCTTTGATACCCTTCAGCAGCTTATGATAGCCATTGTCGCTGCTTTCGCAGCTATAGTGGCAGTTACCGTGGGGTTTGCCATCTGGGACAGGAGTACCATGGTAAGAAAGGCCCGGGATGAAGCTATAGAGCGAATAGAAAAAGAGGGACGCCTTCAGGATCTCATAAGGGCTCTAAGAGCCTATGCCAAAAAGAACCGAGAATTTGCCGAAATTTTAAAGTCATTTAATCTATTGTAGTTATAGCTGGCATTCAAAGAGTCCTTTTCTTTACTGCCGGAGAACTTATTAACCAGCCAATATCAGTTGAACTCCCCAAAAAATTACAAATTTATATTGACTCTTTGTCCAGAATAGATCTCTTGATCATCTTGATGTGGGATACCTTGAAATAGGAAAACACGCTGCCTCCCTATTCTTTAAGTTATTCAGGGGAAAAGTTACAGAATGAAAGAGCTGTTCAAAAAAAACAAAAATAGTTTTTTGTTCAAGTCTGAAGGTGGGTCAATTTTCGTGACAATTGACGCTCTTCCACTTCCTCTATGGCAATGGTCCTTTCCATGGAAGCAAGGAACATTGACAAGAAGTCATCCATTCCTTTGAGTAGCCTTACGGTCAGTATCTTCACTCTCTTTCTCCGGCAATTCTTTTTCAAATACATCCCAGAGCGGAATCACCATGTCAAAGATCTTTAATTTTAATTCCTCATCCCAGTTGAATATCTCAGGAGCACTGTATTTGCCCTCGTCCAGAAAGTACCTCTCCACATATTCCCTCTCCGGAAATACTATTACATATTCCCTCACACCATGACTCTCATACAACCTGAGCTTCTCTCTCCTGTCTTTTATCTCTGTTGAAGGAGATGTTATCTCAACTATGAGATCAGGCGCGCCCTGGATGTTTCTTTCCGTAATTTTCTTCCTATCACAAACAATAAATATATCAGGCTGAACTACATTGTACTCATCCAATACCACATCAGTGGGAGCAAAAAATAGAGCGCAATTTTTCAGGTTCTTTTTTTCCAGGATCAATTTTTCTATTATTCCCATACTAATCCGCTGATGTCTGGTAGTAGGAGCAGGTGTCATGTTGTAGGCTCTGCCGTCAATTATTTCCCATCTCTCATCATCTGGCCAGAGAAGGTAATCCTGATATGTGAATCTCCCGTCCGTTTTAACCAGGGTAGCACTCATCTTTTGTCCCTCTCTTCTCCGGGCAACTCCTTTTCAAATACATCCCAGAGCGGAATCACCATGTCAAAGATCTTTAATTTTAATTCCTCATCCCAGTTAAATATATCAGGGGCACCGTATTTACCCCGCTCCAGAAAATACCTCTCCACATACTCCCTTTCAGGGAATACAATGATATATTCCTTTACACCATATCTCTCGTATAGTCTCTTTTTATCCCTTCTATCCTTCAATTCTGTATAAGGGAATGTGATTTCTATGATTAAATCAGGTGCGCCCTGAATGTTCTCTTCCGTTACCTTTGAACCATCGCAAATAATAAAGAGATCAGGTTGAACCACGTTATGCTCGTCAAACACTACATCTGTTGGGGCTTCAAATAATTCACATGGACTAATCTTATTCCTTTGTGAATATACAATACCCGTTAGGTTTCTCGATATTCTTTGGTGTTTTATTTTGGGAGCAGGTGTCATGTTGTAGGCTCTGCCGTCAATTATCTCCCATCTCTCATCATCCGGCCAGAGAAGGTAATCCTGATATGTGTATTTCCTGTCCCTTTTAACTAAAGTACCACTCATCTTTTGTCTTCCTCTTCTTCGGACAATTCCTTTTCAAATATATCAGGGATCTGGCTCAAATCTCCAGCCTGGCCCTGATTTGCTCGAAGTCTCTAACAGTCTCTGGTGAGTAGTGCTTTGTATTTTAATTTATATCCTGAATCTGTAAAGTAGCAAGAGTAACTTCTTAGATGATATATAACAGCAAATTGGCTAAGGAAATGATATAATTTCAGCGTGTTACAGTTTATCAGTATGAAAGGAAAGTTTTTGCCAAAGGGGATGAAAATAACCGTCCTGCACTCCTAAAAGTGCAGGACAAAATTTTATTAGAAAAATCATTATCATAGGTAACTTAATGACCTCTACTTCAAAAGGGGGCAAAATATACCCACTCAAGAGGGGAGCTTTACATTACTTTTTCCCTTCTTCTCTGACTTCCTCAAAGTCCGCATCTACTACTTCTTCATCTTCAGATTTTGACTGTTCCTTTTCGCTTTCTCGTTCCGATTCAGCTTGCTTTTCCGTATCCTTATACACTTTTTCAGCCAGTTGGTGAGACAATTTCATCAGGGCATCGGTTTCGTTCTTTATCGCCTCTGTATTGTCGGCCTCCATTACTTCTTTAAGACGAGCAATTTGGGCCTCAATATCTTGCTTAATGCTGGAATCTACCTTATCACCCAGCTCATTTAGGGCCTTTTCCGTACTGTAAATTATATTATCAGCCCTATTTCTTGCTTCGACCAATTCTCTTTTCTTTTTATCCTCTTCAGCATGCATTTCCGCTTCTTTTATTAGCTGCTGTATTTCTTCTTCGGAAAGGCCACTAGATGCGGTAATCCGAATGGATTGCTCCTTACCTGTTGCCATATCCTTCGCAGACACATGCACAATTCCGTTCGCGTCTATATCGAAAGTAACCTCAATTTTGGGAACTCCTCGAGGAGCCGGGGGAATGCCAACAAGTTCGAACCTGCCAAGACTCTTGTTATCAGCCGCCATTTCCCTTTCACCCTGAAGAACATGTATCATAACGGAGGTTTGATTATCGGAAGCCGTAGAGAAAATCTGGCTTTTTCTGGTAGGAATTGTGGTATTCCTTTCAATTATCTTCGTCATCACACCACCTAAGGTTTCAATCCCAAGAGATAGAGGGGTAACATCAAGGAGCAGTACATCTTTCACCTCGCCTTTCAAGACAGCACCCTGAATAGCCGCACCTATTGCCACAACTTCATCAGGGTTCACTCCTTTATGAGGCTCCTTACCGAAGAATTCCTTGACCTTCTCCTGAATCTTAGGCACTCTTGTCATTCCACCCACAAGAATAACTTCATCGATGTCTTGAGGCGTAAGCCCGGCATCTTCTAAGGCTCTCTCCATAGGAGGAACAACTTTCTCAACTAAGTCCTCAACCAGGGATTCAAACTTCGCTCTCGAAAGTTTCTTTACCAGGTGCTTTGGACCTGTTTGATCGGCCGTTATAAAAGGCAGGTTAATTTCCGTCTCCAGGGTTGTAGACAGTTCTATTTTTGCCTTTTCTGCAGCATCTTTAAGGCGTTGGAGAGCCATCCTATCCTGCCGTAGGTCGATACCGTGCTCCTGTTTAAACTCATCAACCAGCCAATCTATTATCCGCTGGTCAAAATCCTCACCACCCAGATGAGTATCCCCGCTGGTCGATTTTACTTCAAAAACTCCATCCCCGATTTCCAGAATGGAAATGTCAAAAGTTCCGCCTCCTAAATCAAACACAGCTATTTTCTCATCCTTCTTTTTGTCCAGGCCGTAAGCAAGAGAAGCAGCAGTCGGTTCATTTATTATTCTCAATACATTCAAACCGGCAATGCGTCCCGCATCCTTAGTTGCCTGCCTCTGGCTATCATTGAAATATGCTGGTACGGTAATTACTGCATCCGTTACCTTCTCGCCCAGATAATCTTCAGCAGTTTGCTTCATCTTCATGAGAATATATGCGGAAATTTCCGGAGGACTGTAAACCCGCCCCTGAATTTCAACATGAGCATCACCATTTGAAGCCCTTACAACCTTATAAGGAAGAATTTTTAAATCCTGTTGAACCTCTGGTGAATCAAATTTTCTCCCCATCAATCGCTTTATGGCAAAGATAGTGTTGGTTGGATTAGTTATAGCCTGCCTTTTCGCAACCTGCCCTACAAGCCTCTCTCCCTTATCAGTAAAGGCAACCATAGAAGGCGTTGTACGCCCACCTTCCGCATTTGTTAATACCTTCGGTTCTTTACCTTCCATAATTGCCACTACAGAATTGGTAGTTCCCAGATCAATACCTATAACCTTGCTCATTTACTTTGTTCCCCCCTCGTCTGCGTTTTCAGTCTCTTTGTTGCCGGATTCTTTAGGAGCCTTTGAAACAACCACCATTGCCGGCCTTAGAAGCCGATCCTTGAGTATGTATCCGCGCTGATATTCCTGAACAACCGTATTTTCCGGATGTTCTTTGGATTCCTGTTGCATTATAGCTTCGTGATATGCCGGGTCAAAGGGCTTACCTACGGAATCAAAGGGCTTGCACCCGAAACGTTCCAATGTAGAAATGAAGCTCTTTAAAGTAATCTTCACACCTTCCAGCAAAGTTTTTATATCACTATTTTCATTGGCATGCTGGACTGCTCTCTCCAAATTATCAATTACAGGAAGAAGCTCCCGAATAATTTGCTCGTTAGCATAGCAAACCGCCTCTTCTCGTTCCCTTTCCAGTCTTTTCCTGGTGTTATCCATTTCCGCAGCAAGTCGGAGAAACTTATCATTTAACGCTGCAAGTTCTTCATCCTTTTTCTTGATAAGTTCAACCAACTCTTCCTTAGAAAGCTGGAGATAGGGGTCCTCTGAGTCCTTATTCTTCCCTCCTTCAGCCTCCCTCCGTTCTTCCCTCATTTCTTCCTGCTGCAAATCCTCTTTATGCGTTTCCTCCTGAGGACGACCTTCCTTTGGTTCCACTTTAATCATTATGATAAACCTCCCAGTTTCTTTACATATTTAGGACCGTGAAGTATCCATGTTTTCAGGATTCTCCATTAATTCACTAAGCACCTGAGCAGTATAGTCAACTATCGGAACAATTTTCGGGTAATCCATTCTAATAGGGCCAATCACTCCAACCACGCCCAAAACAACTTCGCCCTTACGGTAGGTTGAGGAAACCAAACTAATTTCATTCAGTTCTTGAGTTTCAGTTTCAGGACCAAGAATTATCTGAACCCCCTCGGATGAGCCCAAAGTCATATCAAGGAGCTTAAGTAGCCTTGATTTGTCTTCGAATGCCCTGAGAATTCTTTTTAGTCTCTCTATGTCAGCAAATTCAGGGTTATCCAGAAGGTTTGCCTGGCCCTCAATGTACAGCTCAGCCTCCTCAGCCTTCTCCTGCAAAGCTTTTTTCATAATCTGCATGGCTCTGTTATAAATCTGGTCAAAAAGTGCCTTCTCCTCCTTCATTTCCTCAAGAATACGATTCTTAACCTCTCCGAGGGTCATATCTTTCAAGATATCGTTTAAATAATTACTAAGCTTATCAAGTTCCTCCTGGGCTATATCTTCATCGTAGGTCACCAGCCTGTGATGTACTATTCCCGACTCAGCTACAAGTATCGTAAGAACGTGATTTCGGTAAAGGCGAACGAATTCTATCCGTTTAAACTTGGTAGCTGTAAGTCTAGGCCAGAGCACCACGGCTGCTTGAGAACACAAATTTGAAAGGACCTGCGAGGTTTTCTTGAGAATTTCTTCTACTCCGCCTGTAAGGTCAAGATAGGCACGCCTTATGGCATCTCTCTCCCTTTTTCCAAGTTTTTCTATTTCCATTAAGGATTCCAGATAGAAGCGGAGCCCCTTTTCGGTAGGAACTCGACCAGCAGAGGTGTGAGGTTGGTAGAGATACCCAAGGTCCTCGAGATCAGCCATGACATTTCTTATAGTGGCGGAACTGAGATTGGTCATATATTTTTTGGAAACTGTTCTGGAACCTACAGGCTCACCACTCTTAATGTAATCCACCACTACTGCCTTGAGTATCTTTTTATCCCTTTGACTAAGCTCTACCACGTTGCACCTCACATTTTTATAATGTGCAAGAATAATTAGCACTATACATTACAGAGTGCTAACAAAATTTAGTGTTTATACAACAACTTGTCAATTCCACCATCTCGGATGATAGCTTACTCAACCTTGAAAAATTGGCACATATAACAAAACCTTGCCAATTTTTTTATTTCCGATCCAGGCCCCGTAAACCTTACCCCTACTTCGGTGGTCTGCTTCATTCTATTATAAGTTACGTTACAGGCAATTCCCTCAATATCCTTTATTATCTGGTCATTGGGGAGGACAAATGTCAAAGTTAGTTTGGCTTTTTCTGGCACGATGACCAAACCTCTGGTATGAAGCAAACAACCACCCTGGCTTATGTCAAAAATACTTCCTTCGTGGTAATCCTTGTCGTCATTTATCCTGAATTTTGCCTCCAGGTTAACTCTAATTCTTATAAATTTCCTCAGTCGGTCTTCGCTGAAATATTTGGGATATTCAAGAAAGGTTAACCCATCATCGAGCTTCTTCAAAATAACTGTTTCAAAACTGTACTTAATTCCATCTTTAATAAACCAACAATACACTACCTTTTCTACGATGCTTATTAAATTATCGCTTATTCTGATGATTGGTTCCTCTATGATAATATACTCACCATGCTTCGCTCCGATAACAATAGTTTTTGCATGATGAGGTGACTTATCTGCCTCTAAGGACTTTATAACGATTTCTTGTTCAATGGATAAGGGCAGTTTTTTCATAATAACCTGCTGCTATCAGTTCATGGGTTCACAAAAGTTTTTTGAATGGCCCCGGCAAAACCTCTAAAATTTCCGACTTGAAAAACCTAAATCCTAAAGTCACCCAGACAACAAAAAACAGCGCCGCCTTGAAAAAGCACTCTATTAAGTGCCTCAACATAAGAGAAAAATCAACAAACAAAGATTTGAAAACCTCCCATCCGCCAAGAGCCACCAGGCTGGAAACTGTACACACAAGCAAACAGCGGCTGACTGTTCGGATCAAGGATTGAAAGGTGAGAGACCTATTATTCTGTTTAACCCACCAAAAAGACAGAATTAGAGAATACAAAGAAACCCCTAAAACACTAGCGAGAGCTATTCCCGAACCTCCAAAAAAACGGGCTCCATAAAAATAGATGGGTAATGAAATCACAGTCGTTATAGTACCAATTACCACCGGAGAAATTGTATCTTTTGTAGCATAAAATCCCCTTCCGAGAATCTGTTGAAATCCCCATACTGGTACGGCCAATAGAAAAATGCGTAAAACAAAAGCCGTGCTTATAGTATCTTCTAAAAGAAAACGTCCCTGCTGAAATATCAAGCCGACGATGGATTCGGCGCTGATTATCATCATTGTTGCTATTGGCATGATAACAATAAGTGTGTTTTTCAGGGCTTTATTTAGAAGCTGGTAAAAGGAAACAAGGTTTTTAGTAACATACAATTCCGCTAAAAAAGGGTAAGATGCTACTCCTGCTGCCTGCGCAACAACACCCACAGGAACTAACATGAGGCGCCTTGCATAATTTAGATGACTAATTGTTCCACATCCTGCAAGGGAGCCGAAAATCCTGATTAATTGCTCATCCAGAACTACTATAGATTGCCCCAACATAAGTGGTAAAGCCATCCTGATAAATTGCTTCATCTGTTTGTGCTTAAGACACAAATAAAAACGTACCCCTCCTCCTTTAAAAGCCGCTACCAAAGGTAAACACAAATTTCCAAAGAAAGCACCAAACAAAACCCCCCAACAAAAACCGACCATCCCTCGATGTCTCAAAAGTATCCCGAAAGTTATGATAAATCCGTTGTAAATTAGAGGTGCTATAGACGGAATAATGAATTGTTTTCTCAAGTAAAGCAATGCGTTGAAACAGGCACCAACTAGAAAAAATATCTGGGCAGGCAGGATAATGCGAATGAAGAAAACAAGCTTTTCAGTAGCATCCTCAGTAAATCCTGGAGCTATGTAGTGAGTTATGTAAGGGAGGAAAGCTTCAAAAGCCAGGGTAAGCACAACAATGGATATTCCTACCCAAAGGCTAGCACATGAGAAAAAACGCCAGCCATCATCCTCGTCCTCTTGAAACAAATTGTTCAAAAGAGGTATAAGTGTTATCGAAAAATAAGCACCGGCAAGAAGGTAATTGATAAAATCTGGAACAACGAAAGCTGTAAAATAGATATCCGATTCTGCCGATGCCCCAAACCAGTAAGAGATTATTTTGTCTCTTATGAGCCCCATAAATCGGGAAAGAAGGACACTGCTCCCAATTAGTAAAGCGGCTACATGAACCTTTTGCTTTTTTTTCCATATTTTCATAGATTTAAAAACCTATGAATTCCGCTGTATACGACAAGGTTACAAGGGAGATCCTGAAAGACTTCCGGAGATAAAGATATGGATATTTTTACTAAAAAGTTGATACTTGTCGCAATTTTAATTTTCATAGTGAATCTGCCCTTCGGATACTGGCGTGCACGATCCAAAAAGTTCTCCCGTAACTGGTTTCTTGCAATACATCTTCCGGTGCCAATAGTAATTGCTCTCAGAATTCTTTCCCATCTGGGCTGGAGATTTATAACATTCCCCGTTTTTATCGGGGCTTTTTTTGTAGGACAGTTTACTGGAGGGCTCGTTGGAAAACTTCATAGGAATCCTCAATCGTGATGGCCTGAGCTTTTAAGACCGAAGAAAATCTCTCTGATAGTTGTGCAACACCTGTGGTGGTAATGATGATGGTGATGAAGCTTCAATTTTTCAGCTTCAGAACGAATCAGCTCATCAAGGCTCATATCGGCTATAAGCTCTCCCTTATGTAACACCAGTGCTCGGTCGCACAAAAAAGAAAGAAAGCAAAGATCATGACTTATGATTATCAAGGTTTTGTCAATTTCATCAAGAATGTTTATGAGCTTTTCTTCTCCAGCGGGATCAAGGTTATTTGTGGGTTCATCGAGTATCAAAACATCGGGGCTCATACTGAGCACCGAAGCAGTTGCCAACCTCTTCTGCTCTCCTCCGCTTAGTTTATGAGGTATCTCGCCTTCAAATCCGTCCAGACCAACCATACCCAGGGACCTTTTCACGATTTCTTCTATATCCTTATTAGTAAGACCAAGATTTTTCGGTCCAAAAGCAACCTCCTCATAACAACTCGCACAAAAAAGCTGGTCCATAGGATTTTGAAATATCAACCCAATATGCTGCCATAAATTTCGTCTTAGCTTTTCAGAAACCTCTGTGCCTCTGAAGAAATATTTACCATCTCCATTTAAAACACCCGCAAGTAATAGAGCCAGAGTAGTTTTTCCGGCACCATTTTCCCCTACAATTGCCACCCTTTCGCCATAACCAATCTTAAAAGACACCCCATTTAGAGCAACACTGCCATCGGGATAGCTATAAGTTAAATTTCGCACCTCAATAAGATCGGGCTGTTCACTAAGAGGTACATTTTCAGCTTGACGCTGAGAAATAACATTTTCATGTTCACCATTTGCTTCGCAGCAGCTAAATCTAAAGGTGAAATCAAGGCCATGCTCCTTCAAAGACGATCTATGGAACAATAACTCATTCATGGTAAAATCATGGTGCACACTACCGTTTTTTAAAACCAGGGCTCTTTCGCACAAATGATACAGAAAAAAAAGATTATGGCTGATACAGATCAGGGTTCCATCAAAGGTGTTTAAAAATTCCAGGAGTTCTTCTTCATTTTCTGGATCCAATCCGGCTGTAGGCTCATCCAATATTAAAATGTCCGGCTCGAGTACCAGAACACTAGCCAAAGCCGCTCGCTTCTTCTGGCCATAGCTCATATTGTGAGGTTCCTTATATGCAAAACCTTCCAGGTTTAGTAGCTTAAGAACGTTGAAAACCTTTTCTTTAGCCTGATCCTCCGAAATTCCTCTGTTAAGCAATCCAAAAGCCAGGTCATCGAAGAGTGTTGCAGAGAAGAGCTGATCATCTGGATCCTGAAAAACCATTCCAATGTTCAAGTTTTTTTCATTTCCGCGGAATATAATGTTTCCAGCTGAAGGTTCGTATATGCCGGTTAAAATCTTTGCCAGTGTGGT
>JALXAE010000159.1 GCA_026992355.1 Syntrophobacterales bacterium
GGTAACATCGCTTACAGAGGATGATATCTTTAAAGTTTTGTGGGAGCGTGAACGATTGTGCAGCACAGGGGTTGGGGGTGGTATAGCAATACCTCACGGTAAAGCAAATAATCTGGAGCGTCCAATATTATGCTTTGGGAGGTCCATTCAAGGTGTCGATTTTGACTCCGTTGATGGAATCCCCGTTTACTTGTTCTTTGTTTTCCTGAGTCCAGATAGGAACGCTGGCTTTCATATAAGAATACTTGCAAAAATTGCACGACTACTAAAGAACGAAGAAATAAAAAAACAACTTATAAAGGCAAAAGACCGAAATGAAATAATTAAAATTATCAGACAGAATGACTCAGATTTTTAGACTACGGAGAACGTGAGTAATGTGAAACCCCATCTGGTTATAGTAACAGGCCTTTCAGGAGCAGGTAAGAGCACAGTTATTAAGGCTTTTGAAGATATAGATTATTTCTGTATTGATAATCTTCCAGTTCCATTGTTGCCTCCACTTTTGCGTCTGTGCTCAGAAAAAATGGAGGGTATCTCACGAATTGCCCTTGGTATAGACATTCGTGAAAGAAGTTTTTTCCAGGAATGTGAATCTATTTTTGTTCAGGTAGAGAAAAGTGGCTATTCCCTTGAAATAGTCTTTGTAGAAGCAGCTCCAGATGTTCTACAGAGGAGATATAGCCAGACCAGGAGGGTTCATCCTCTAGAGCATTTAATGGACGACACGGAGCGCCAGAATAAGCTGATCAAAGCTATTAACGAAGAGAGGAAATTGCTTACTTCCTTGAGAAAACGGGCAACTAAGATAATAGATACATCGGATTACAATGTTCACGATTTGAAAAGCCTCATTATTCACACTTACAGGCAAGTACCTGAAAAAGATCTGATCAGTGTTCAGGTTGTATCTTTCGGATACAAATTCGGACTGCCATTAGAAGCCGACATAGTTATGGATGTAAGGTTCTTGCCCAATCCCTATTTTAATGATGAATTGAGAGAATTTACTGGATGCGACCCTGAAGTTAGTAAATGGGTTTTTCAGCAGGAGGAGACCAAAAAATTTCTAAAACTGCTTGAGGACCTATTCAATTTTCTTATGCCATGCTACTTAAAGGAAGGAAAGCGGTACCTAACAGTGGCTTTTGGATGCACTGGAGGAAAACATAGGTCTGTAGTCATTGCCGAGCATTTCTATAACTGGTTCAAGAAACAGGGCTTTATCTGCAGTGTACTTCATAGAGACATAAAAGTGGAATAAAGCTATGAATAGTACGAAAAATCGAAATGATTCGCAAGAATGTGTAGGACTTATAGTTGCAACTCATAGTAAGCTAGCTGGTGAGCTGATAAAGACCGCTGAACTGATAGTAGGTCCTATGGATGGTGTATACGCATTGGAGGTAGAACCAGAGGCTGACACATCCGAGCTGATGAAACTATTTGAAGAGAAGGTAAATATAGCAAATAAAGGAGCCGGTGTTATTATAATGACTGACATATTTGGAGGTACCCCAACAAACATAGCCCTTTCTCTTTCAAACCACGATGTTGATGTCGTCAGCGGTGTCAATCTTCCCATGCTTATCAAGGCTTACAGCTTAAGGTGTGAGAAACCACTTGGAAAGTTGGCCAAAATTATATGTGAATATGCAAGGCGCCACATCAAAAATGCCAACAACATACTTGGACCAGAAAGCTAAGACAGTTGTCAAAATACTGCCCATGAATGAGGAGCATTTAAAAGATATTCTGTGCATAGAAAGAAAAGTGCAGATGGAGCCCTGGTCAAAACAAATGTTTGTTGATGAATTGAGTAATAAGCGGTCACTCAATTTTGTTGCTTTGGTTAACAACATCATAGCAGGCTACTTGTGTTCAGCTATGGTATACGATGAGCTTCATATTTTGAACATTGGAGTAGCCCCGCATTGTCAGCGCCAGGGAATTGGTTATAGTCTTTTAATGGAAGCTGTAGCAGCAGCTACAAAGAATAAAATTTGTGCAATTCTGCTGGAAGTTAGGGAAACTAATTTACCAGCCATTTCTCTTTATAAAAAAGCTGGGTTTGTCAAAATAGGTATCCGCCCCAACTATTACGCATCAAACTCTGGCAAAGAAGCAGCAATACTAATGATAAAATATCTTCGATAAGGAAAATATTTCGAATTTTTGAGCGGTTTTCAATCTCCTTTTTGATGGTTATACTTATTGCGTATTTCCTGGGTTTTGATTCTGCATCACTAGCAGTAAAAAATTTTATTTCACGGTCTTAAAAACACTAAATTGGGTACTTTGGATGAGTACTTCTTAATTTAAGAGAATTGGCCGGGAGGTTGTTTGATGAACCAATCTATTGCTCAACCTGTCGAATCTGATGCTTTAAGGTTGCATCTGGAACTTACCAGACAGGCCCCCGTGGTGATAAATCCCTTATTTGAAATATTAATAGATGTTGTGGAAGGCTATAAGGGCAAAGAGAACGAAGCAGAAGAATTAATAAGAGAGTACCATCATCGCTATACCAATTGGCAGGTTGTTGTTGAAGAAGCATGGCGATACACTATTTCTAATTTATCTCTTTATGGCAAGCACAAAAAACGGGGTTTAGTAATATATCTTCTTTCCAAAATTTTATGGGATGCTTTTTTAAAATCTTCTTTCCAACCTTCAACAAAAGCCACAGCTATCGATAGGTTTTTAGCCTTCTGGATTAAGATGATAGATGCTTTTGGAACAGAGTTTTCCAGTGAGCTTCCATCCGCTTTTAAGTCCTATGGAGACATAGAGCATCATCCTGAGGATTTATTTGGGCCTAATTCCGGTATAATCCGACTATATCTCAAAAAAATTGGTGACCTTGACGACAATGATTTTTCCTACGTTCTGAAAAGCTATTATTCTCTCAAGACAATTTTTTCCAAACTCCTGAAAATATGGAGCAAGCCAGAATTCTTCGTAGAAGCACGAGGTCTTTTAAGTAGATTATTACGGACCACATATAATTTCTGGCTGAACTCCCCGGACCCTTGTGAATGGCTAAAAAAGCAAACAGGAAGCACTGGAGAATGGATAACTGAATGTGAAGCAGTAAGTCACAAAGCCTTTAAAGAACACCTTGTCAGTTTGGAAAGATATGAGGAAATAGACAATAATATAGAAGCTCTTCAAAAGATGCTCACGCTCCCCGATTTTAAGGATATCGTGAAAGTTTATTCCAAACTTCCGTCTAGGTTGAAGAGATATGACTCTCCGTCTCTTTCCGTGAGTATGTTAATAAGGCTCAAAATTATCCAGACAAAAGGCTTGGAATCCATACACGAAGAAACATTGAGAAGTATCAACCAGGACATTGGCAGTTGGCTTCACGATCAAGAAGAAGAGAAATTATGGTTAACTGTTGATACCGTTTTAAACATTCTAGATGAGGCACTCAATCAGTATCCAGAGGCTGCTCTTAATTGTATCCGCACGATAGGTCTGGAAATAATAGATAGTGGCAATAAGGATCTAATTGATCATTTCATAAATAGAATAGTGTCAATGGGCTTTCAGACGGCTCAGCTCAAAGGAGTTAGCACACACTGGCAGGTACAAATTAATCAGGCTCACCTTCTTAACATCCGCGTATGGTTGGATCTAATCAAGAAAAATCCAGCAAGAACTAAGAATTTACTTTCAGCTTTAATAGTGTACCTATCATTGACTGGCACATGTATTCGAGACACCGACCTGTTTCAGCGAGATATAAGCGAACTTCTCCACGCTCCTATCGCACCCGTGTATAACCTGGTAAAGCAGCTAGCAAAACTATTCCCGGTTTACTTTAACGAAATTGGTGCAGAGGGCCTATTAAGGAATGTTTCGACAGAGGTTGACGAAATATATGGAAGAGGGGATCCATTAATTCATTTTGTTAGAAAGCAGAGCCATGTAGAAAGCAACAATTTTACAGTACCCTTTGTTGAAAATATCTTTCGTTTCTGGCTAACCTTGGACAAAGCTCACATAAAGCCCTTTTTACCTCAAGAAATATTGAACAGTATCGACGTTGAAAGCCCTCTCGTCCAGGGTCCACACTTATTGATGACCACCCTGGTAAATCAGGAAATTATAAAAGACATTCCGGACCTTCTTAATGTGTCCGAAGAACTCCTGAGAAATGTTTTCTCCGTAGTAGCTGGCGCCTCCAATCAAGAGAAAGAACGCATAATTCTTATGGTAAAATTCTATCAGCTTCTTCATGAAAAATATGCGCTTTCACCTAAAGACATTAGGGAACATCTTCATAAAGGAGCACAGCTTGGACTTCCAGATCCACAAAGGTTGTTGAGAGCATTAGATGAAGAAGATTCGATATCCAGGCTTGCAGCTATTCTCGATTATCTGAAACAACTGAAAGAAATTATCCTTGAACCTTCCGAACTTAAAATACAGGAAAATATTTATCTGAAACGTCATATAGCAGTTGATATACCGTCGATGTACGGTTCCTACCACGAAAAGAAGTTTGACGCTCTGGGGCTAACCTTCAGATTGGAAAACCTGGCTAACATTCTGTTTGAGCAAGTTATCCAATCGCTCGACCTGGGTTTTATAACGAGAGCAACCTTTTCGAAAATAGTTAAACTGTTTCCCTTGTTTTTAAAAGCCCTGGAACTTGATGGGATTCGTTCAATACAGCTCCAACGTTATCAAGAGCTTTTTGAAAAAGCACTGGAGGTCAGACGGTTTTCTCACTCCCAGTATATGGACATATTTCGGGGTTTCTCCGAGGCGGTTAATAACATTATTCATACCTATTACCATGCTGTACACGAAAATAATCTTAATCTTGCAATACAAAGACTAAAGGATCATGAGTATATCCCTAAATTTAGTAGAGCCATAAAAATGGCCGCCAATTATGAAAAAATACAGATGATTTCTGAAACCTTCTTGAGGGATCTTGTTGCCAGAACCTTTGGACTTCAGTTTTTTGATAATTTTGTATCCAACATACTGGTGACTCTATCCCACCAGAAAGCAACATTCAGAAGCGAAGACTTGGACATCCTGCTCAGCTATGAACCTGAAAAAACCATATCGTGCATATATGAGCCTGATGAAAAAACCTATGATATAATTCACTTGGGCAATAAAGGGTATAACCTGACGGTGTTACACTCCATTGGAGTTAACGTACCTCCGGGTTTTATCATCACGACCGAATATTTTCGATGTAGAATGGTAATAGAGAGCTTCGATGAATCTCGCAGAGATTTTCAGGATCGTGTAATGCGCCACGTAAAGAGGCTGGAAGAGGCAACGGAAAAATGTTTTGGCTGCCCCCGCAACACCCTTTTAGTATCCGTAAGAAGCGGGGCAACTATGTCCATGCCCGGAATGATGACTACTTTTCTCAATGTGGGCATTAACGAAAAAATAGTTGAAGGCCTCATCGAACAAACCGGGCAGGCGTGGTTTGCCTGGGACAATTATAGAAGGTTTATTCAGTCCTGGGGAATGTCCTTTGGAATACCGCGAGACGAATTTGATGAAATTATGCGTTTCCACAAAAAGAAATACAATGTTGTTTATAAACGGGAGTTTGCGCCAGAACAAATGCGAGAGGTTGCCAGATCATACAGGTTTGCACTTCAAAATCATGGAATAATAATTTCTGACGATCCACGTGAACAACTCCTTATTTCAATAAATCAGGTGATAGAGTCTTGGAATTCTCCAAAAGCAAAAACTTACAGACAAATTATGGGAATTTCCGACAACTGGGGCACTGCTGTAACCGTGCAGGCCATGATTTTCGGGAACCTGGATACCAATTCAGGCGCTGGTGTTATGTTTACTCATGACCCCTGGGGTTCTGAAGATGAAATATATCCAAACGGTGATTTCACTCTAGGTAATCAGGGTGAAGATGTCGTGGGTGGCTTGGTAAAGACTCTTCCTATTTCTGAGGCGCAGCGTCTGAGAGAAGCCGAACCCAAACAAACATCATTGGAAAAGCTCTTTCCAAAAGTTTACAAGCGGTTGGTTGAGATAGCCAAGAAATTGGTTTATGAGCAACACTGGGGGCCTCAGGAAATTGAGTTTACCTTTCAGGGCAATAGGGAAGATTCCCTTTACATTCTGCAAAGCCGCAGTATGTCTCCAAGAATTTCAAGGAGATACAAGGTTTTTGTGCCCACTTCGGAACTGGAAGCAAGTTATCTTACCAGTGGTATTGGTGTTAGTGGCGGAGCAATTAGTGGTAGAGTAGCCTTTGATGTGGAAACGATAGAAAGATTGAGGCGAGAGTATCCCAATGACAGCATTATTTTAATTCGATCTGACACTGTTCCTGACGACATCAAAGAAATTTCTTTAGCTGACGGAATACTAACCGGCAGAGGAGGCGCTACTTCTCACGCTGCAATAGTGGCTCATCGGCTGGGTAAAACTTGCGTGGTAGGATGTAGCAAAATGACAGTCTGGGAAAACGAAAAGTGGTGTGAAATTAACGGCAGAAAAATCAAAACTGGAGATATTATAAGTCTAGATGGCCGCAGTGGTGCAGTTTATGAAGGTTACCATGAAGCTAGATGGGTGGATATGATAACCGCATCTGACAAAAAGGAGGGCAGATGATGACTGATGAAAGATTCGTCCCTCAAAAAATCGGGATAAATGGTCTCGGCAGGATAGGAAAATTGTCCGTATGGTACCATGTTGAAAGGCAGTATTTCTCGGAAATTGTTATAAACATTGGAAGACATGTGGGAACAAGCCTCGAAGATGTGGCTCACTTTATTGAAAAAGATTCCACCTACGGTTCTTTACACACCTTTCTTTACGGGTGTAGAGCTAAAAGGGTGATTGAAGAAATAAATGATAAAGAAGGCACCATGAAAATAAACGGCGTCAAAGTGCGGGTACTCAGAGAACATAGAAATCCTGCTCAAATCGGATGGTCCAATTATAACGTTGATCTTGTAGTTGATTGTACCGGTTCTTTTCTGGATCCTACGGTGCCCCATGACGATCCTAAAGGATCTATACGAGGTCACATTGCATCGGGGGCAAAGAAGGTTATTTTATCTGCTCCCTTTAAAATCAAGGACAAAAGCAAACCAATGCCGGACGATGCTATTACTACCGTTGAGGGCATAAATGACGCATTTTATGATCCTCACAAACATGTGCTGATTTCTTCTGCATCATGTACAACAACCTGCCTGGCGTATATGATGAAACCCCTTATAGATTACTTTGGGATTCAGCGAATACTTTCTGCATCTATGGCAACCGTTCATGCTCAGACCAGCTCACAGCCAGTTCTGGATAGGCCACCAAAGGCGGGCGCAACAGATTTGAGGAAAAATCGTGCAGTGGCAAATAACATAATTCTTACCACTACAGGCGCTGCTAGAGCCTTAGGGCTTGTGATACCTGAAATGAAAAACGTTGGTTTTATAGCAGAATCTGTAAGGGTTCCAATTACTACTGGCTCGTTAATTATACTGGTGGTCTTGATTCAGGATGAAAGCTTCACAAAGCCTGTTACCAGGGAAGTAATAAATAACATTTACAAAGAAGCCGTTCATCATTTTCCTGAAGGCTATCTTGTTTATTCCGAGGAGCAAAACGTATCTTCCGATATAATTGGCACCCCAAAGGCAGCAGCAATCATTGAGGGGCATGAAACTCATACCCGCACAGCAGCAGTACGCTTTGACATTGACCAAATAGTTAGAGCTTTAGGCACAGCCCCAATTAATGCGGACAGTTCTATCGATGCGGAAGCTTTAAAGAAGGCCCTTGAGCCGTTAAGCAACGGAAAACACGGCGTATTAAAGATACCCGTGACCCAGGCGGTAATATATGGATGGTATGACAATGAATTAGGAAGCTACACAAATTTACTTGGGGATAAAACTGTAAATATCGCTAAAACCTTGAATTAGCGACTCAACCTAAGGAATGTTTGCTAAATTACAGGAGGTGGAAAATGGCGGTCAGAGTGGCAATAAACGGTTTTGGGCGCATAGGTAGAATGATTTTCAGAGCAAACCTGGATAGAGGAGAACCTCTTGAGATAGTGGCAATAAACGATCTGGGTAATCCTGATGATCTGGCGTATTTATTGAAATATGATTCGGTACACGGCTCCATAAAGAACGAAGTTTCTTCTGAAAATGAGTTTATCGTGGTTGATGGGAAGAAATACAGATGCTGCCAGGTTGCAGATCCTGCCGATGCTCCATGGGGAGAGCTTGAAGTGGACATTGTTTTAGAATGCAGTGGAAGATTTCGAGAAAGAGATCTGGCTCAAAAACATATCGATGCCGGGGCTAAAAAGGTAATAGTTGGTGCCCCCGGGAAAAAAATGGATGCCACCTTTGTAATGGGTGTGAACCACGAAGAATACGATCCAAGAAATCATCATATTGTGTCAAATGCTTCATGCACAACCAATTGTCTTGCTCCTGTTGTGCGAGTGCTAAATGACTATTTTGGAATTATTCATGGCCTTATGACCACGGTACATTCATACACTATGGATCAACGTCTTCTCGATGCCTTGCACAAGGATCGCAGGCGCGCGAGAGCGGCAGCCCTTTCAATGGTTCCAACCACTACCGGTGCTGCTGTTGCAGTCGCCGAGGTTATCCCAGAATTAAAGGGTAAATTGGATGGTCTGGCAATTCGCGTCCCCACCCCTAATGTTTCGATAGTGGATTTTGTCTGTGAAGTAGAAAAAACAACAAGTGTTGAAGATGTAAATGGAGCACTTGAAGAGGCTTCTGAGGGCTTCCTCAAGGGTATATTGCATGTGGAGAAAAATGAACTGGTATCGTGCGATTTTAACCACTCTACATATTCATCAATGGTAGATGCTGCTCTTACCAGGGTAATAGACGGTAAGTTGGTTAAGGTGTTGAGCTGGTATGACAATGAATTTGGTTACTCCAATAGAATGATTGATTTGGCAGTCCACATTGGTAGTCAACTTGATTAAACAATAGCCTGGGGAGGGAAGGCGAATGAAAAACCTGGATGAAGTTGTTCTGGAGAAAAAGGTTGTTTTTTTAAGAGCCGATTTTAACGTCCCTCTCGATGAAAATAGGAAAGTAGCTGATGATACAAGGCTTAAAGCTACCATCCCTACTATTGAAAAAATAGCAAACTCCGGTGCCAAACTTGTAATCGCGTCACATCTGGGACGTCCTAAGGGGGAGAAGAGGCCAGAGTTTTCTCTGGAACCGGTTTGTGAACACCTCAGTAAATTGCTAAACAGGCCTATTTTGTTCATACCCGATTGCATAGGTGAGGAGCGAGATAAGAGAATATCAGAAGCAGAATTTGGTACGATTTTTTTGCTGGAAAATGTAAGATTTTATAATGAGGAAACTAAGAATGACCCGGATTTTGCCAGGAAGCTCGCAAATGGAATTGATGTTTTCGTAAATGATGCCTTCGCTGTGAGCCATAGAGCCCACGCTTCCGTTCACGCAATTACTAAGTTTGTAGAAGAATGTGCGGCTGGTTATCAACTAATGAAAGAACTGAAATATTATGAAAGGGCGTTGCTCAAGCCGGCTCGCCCGGTTACATTCGTAATTGGGGGTGCAAAGGTTTCCACGAAGATTGGGGTTCTGGAACATCTGGTGGACAAATGTGACAGGATGATAATAGGTGGTGCAATGGCCAATACTTTCTTGAAGGCACTGGGTAAATCCGTGGGGAGATCCCTTGTGGAAGAAGATTACGTGCATATCGCGAAGGATTTTCTGAAGGTAGCGGATGAAAAAAGAACTGAGGTAATTCTACCCGAAGACGCTTTGTGTGCTCCTTCTCCCGATGAAGCGGAGAAAACAGTTGAGGTTCCAGTAGATGAGGTTCCAGATGATATGATGATTCTGGACATTGGAACAAAAAGCGTTGATCTTTTTGGAAAGACAATAGCTGAAAGCAAGACCATAGTATGGAATGGTCCAGTAGGAATGTTTGAAAAGAAACCGTTCGAGAAGGGCACTGTTAGGCTTGCAGAGATTATAGCAAATTCTTCCGGTCTCAAGGTAGCTGGGGGCGGAGATACAGTAGCTGCTCTGAAGAAAAGCAATGTTTATGATAGGTTTGACTATGTGTCTACAGGTGGTGGGGCTTTCCTAGAACTACTGGAAGGTAAGGTTCTTCCCGGTGTGGCCGCTTTGGAGGAGTGTGGAAAAACTGAGAGATAATGGAAAGCACGAAATCAATAATTTTTGAGGAGAACAAAAGATGTCAGTTCGTAAAAGCTTAATTGCTGCTAACTGGAAAATGCATAAACTTATATCAGATGCTGAATCGTTCATTGTTGATCTTCAGGATAAGGTAAAGGAGTTTAATGATCGTGAAGTTCTCATAATCCCTCCCTTTACTGCCCTTAAAACCGTTAGCTCAAAGATAACCAGGAAGGACTTTTTCTTAGGGGCTCAAAATTGTCACTGGGAGGAAAAAGGGGCTTTTACCGGTGAAATTTCTGTTTCGATGTTGAAAGATGTTGGTTGTACTTATGTTCTCGTTGGTCATTCTGAAAGGCGAAATCTTTTCGGAGAAATCGATAGTATAATCAATAAAAAATTGATAGCTGTCTTGCAAAATGGTCTTAAAGCAGTTCTTTGTGTGGGAGAACTGCTTGAAGAACGGGAAGCAAACAAAACATTCGATGTAGTCGAAAGTCAGATAATACGAGCTTTAGCCGGTGTGAAAGAAGAAGATGTGGGTAATGTTGTGATAGCCTACGAACCTGTGTGGGCCATTGGTACTGGTCGCACGGCTTCACCTTCTCAGGCTCAGGAAGTTCATGAATTTATCAGGAAGAAGTTGGAAGAGAAATATAACAAAGATATTGCTAACAGCTTGAGAATATTGTATGGAGGCTCCGTTAAACCAAATAATGTTGATGAACTTATGAAAGAAAAGGACATAGATGGTCTTCTGGTTGGTGGAGCAAGTTTGGAGGCTGGTTCATTTAAGAGAATAATTGAATATGTGTTGTAAAGGGAGATAGACACAAATATGGAAAGCATACTGGTTATATTTCACATCATTATTTGTCTGTTATTGATTGCCATTGTTCTACTTCAGACAGGACGCGGAGCCGAAATAGGGGCAGCCTTTGGCGGTGCATCAAGAACCCTTTTTGGAGCCACAGGTGCAACAACTGTAATGGGTAAAGTCACCACAGTTGTCGCAATTTTATTTATGGCTACATGTCTTGCGCTGACGTACTATTCAGGCAGACCGGTGACTAAATCTATTATGGATAAACCAGCTCAAAAAGTGCCTGCAACACCTGCTATTCCTGAGGCAAAACCTGTTCAGGCTGGGCTGCCAGCGACCAACAATCCGGCCAACAGCGCGGATGCCGGTCAGAGCGGGGCAAAGAATGTTGCTACAGGAGAAGAAACTAAGAAACCTTCTGAACCTCAAAAAGCTGGAATTCCGGCATCTCAGAAACAGGGTACTCAACCCTCAGGAACAAATAGCACAACAAAAAAATGAACTTGAAAATAACCACAAAATATGATTAAAAAAGCAGTGGTTTGCCGAAGTGGTGGAACTTGGTAGACACGCCATCTTGAGGGGGTGGTGGGGGCAACCCCGTGCCGGTTCGAGTCCGGCCTTCGGCACCACAATTTAGACATCATTAGAAAGTTCCTCATACGTACCTAAATAAGCTTCCACGTTTGTAGTTTCCTCGTCTTTAAAATAAAGGTTTATTCAGCCATTCAAATAGACTTTTAGTAAAGCTTATACAGCCCTTTCTTTAGTCTTCTTTCCACATCCCTGGGATGGAGTGGTTTATCGAAAAGGTAACCCTGCACAAGATCGCAACCTAACTCCCTTAAAATATTAAACTGTTCCTCTGTTTCCACTCCTTCTGCAAGAGCTCGAGCACCTATGGCATGGGCAAGACTAATAATAGTTTCAACAATGGCGAGTTCCTTTTTCCCCCGTAGCATATTTCGTATGAAAGAAATGTCTATTTTCAAAATGTCAACAGGTAGATTCCTCAGGTAATTCAAGGACGAATAACCCGTTCCAAAATCGTCAACAGCAATTTTAATGGTATTTCCAGTAATGTCCGATTTTAAACGATCAATAACTCTTCTGGTTTCTTCCGCCTTTTCCAGTAAAAGCCTTTCTGTGATTTCTATAGTAAGGCGCGCCCCTCCTTCATAGCAAACTTCATAGAGTTTTTCTACAAACTCAGGTCTCACAAAAGATTTCCCAGAAACATTGAAAGATGTGTTTATCTTCCACTTGTTGTAAAATGAAGCCACCTCATAGAGAGCCCATTCTTCAAAATCTGTTATGTAAGGTCCTTGTTCTAAGTGATCTATAAATTCTCTGGGAAAGCGTAAAGTCCCATCTTCGTCCTGTATTCTAACCAGGGCCTCAAATCCAGCTAGTGTTTTGCTATATGTCCAAAAGTAAGGCTGATAGTAAAAAAGAAAGAGTTTTTTTTCAAGGGCACGATCTATAAGTCCTCCCACTTTTACATAATCTCGGGCTCTTCCTTCGATACCAGCGTCAAAAAATGTAAGCGTATCGGGTCCCTCTTCTTTAGCCTTCTTCAAAGCAATACCTGCCATTTGAAAAAGGTCGGAGAGAGCTTTTGAGTCTCTGGGATAAATAGCAATACCACAGTTAAAGGGAAGACGAACCTTGTCGCCTTTAACGTTGTAATATTCCTTGGTAAGGCTCCGAATTCTCGCACCTATCTCGAAAATATCTTTTTCAGTTCTTAAGCCGTGCAAAAACAGAGCAAATTCATCCGAAGCCACTCTAGCGATAATGCTTTTTTCCGGAAAATACTTTTTGAGTTTGTTGCCAAATTCGAAAAGAAGTTTATCCCCTTCCTTTATTCCCAGCGAGTGATTTACATATGTGAAATTATAAAGGTCCAAAATGCATAAAGCGGATAATTCCTTATCTTCCATTTTGAGAACTTCATCAACCTTGAAAATGAGGCCATTTAAATTGTAAAGGGTCGTTACAAAATCATAAAATCTGTTGCGTTCTAACTCTGATGACAGATTTATTTCTCGGGTTATATCTTTTCCCACCCCAACATATCGTTTTTCACCGTTTGGGAGTTTTATAGGAATTACGGTCAAATAGAGGTAAAAAATTTCCCCATTTTTGGCTCTTCCAGGTACCATTCCGGAAAAAGACCTTCCTTTTTTAAAGGCGTTTGTTTTATTTTTTCTGACTTCCGAATTGCTTAAATTTGAGCAGAAGGTTTCTCTAATGTTTTTATCAAGAAGCTCATTTTGTCCGTAACCGGAAATGTTAAGTGCACCTTGATTGACAAAAATAATTTTCAATCTATCGTCAGTTACTATCACGAAATCTCTAGCATTCTCAATCGCAATTCTTAGAACCATATTTTGTTCTATTTGGCTAATCTTCTCTAAGGCATAATTCAAATCACGTTGAACCTCTTTCAATAAGAGGTAAACATTCTCTGAAAAGTAATGCGATTCATCCGCGTAAAGGTTTAGAACAGCGTAAATTTCATTGTTCTTGTAAAGCGGCACGGCGCAGGAAGATAAGTAACCCCGCTTTAGAGCCTCATCTTTGAAAGCAATCATATAAGGATTACTTCGGGTGTCTGAATTTATAATAATGTCGCCCCTTTTCAGAGCAATTCCGGTGGGTCCTGCTCCTTCTAATTTGTCTGGATCAAATGAAAGAGGTATGCTCTCGAGGTAATCTTCTCCATATCCAGCACTATACACCGGATTTAGACAGTAAGTTCCTTTGCTGATAAGCCCTATCCAGGCAAACCTTAAACCCAGTTCCTTAACTGCTAAATGGCAGATACCCTTGAACAGCTCATCTTCAACAGACACTGAAGTGGCTAATTTGTTCACCCCTCTCAATAAACTGTAAATTCGCTCCACACGTTTTTTGTCGGTGATATCGACGAAAATTATAAGAGTGGAATAGTCTCCTTCACAGAAAAAGGTTTGTAAAAATGAATCCAGAAAGACGGAGGCACCGTCTCTTCTCTTAAGTCTAAGTTCAAAGGCATCGCTTATTCTTGCACCGGAGCAACTGGTTTCAACATCGTTTTTCAACCTTTCCCCTATTGCTTCGCCAACACAGATATCCGCGAGGTTAATCCTCTTCATTTCTTCCTCAGAGTATCCCAACACTTTACGGGCATACTCATTTGAATACAAAATCTTGTCTCTGGAAGATATTAGTATTCCTACAAAGGGTATTGAAAAGACCGTGGAGTAGAGGTCATAACGCCTTTGAAGTTCAAACAAGCGGGAATTTACTACCATTGTTTCTTTTAGAAGGTTAATTTCCTCATCGCTTACAGGAATTAGTTCAGGAAACTCGGTAAGAATCTCTGAAACCCTGTCGTAAACGATAGTATGTGCCATAAGAAAGTGAAGGAAGGGAAAACTTGTTCCCACCAGGACTTCAGGTTTTTCATCATCCTGGATCTGATAGTATACATCGGCAAAGATAATTCCTGCTTCAGCTTCTCCTCTTTTTACCTTTTCGTAAGTTTCAAGGTGGCTTTTAGTAAAGACCAAGTTTATCCGGTTCAGTTCAAATCCCAATTTCATCAAGGGAAAGACAAAACAGTTTGACTTCATGCTAGCTATTCGAACAAGTGATTCTCTGCTAAATCCCTTCTTATGCTTGATCAAAAAGATTTCGTTTTTCTCAATCCTGGAAAAGGCCAGGGGTTTATAACCTTTTTCATATAACTGCAAAGCAATTTCAGGCCTTGCGTAATACAGATAACAACATTTTTCCTTTAGAAATGAATGCTCTTTTTCAAAGTCAGAAGGAGCCAGTACACTCACTGGTTCGTTAAGAATATGTTCTATTCTCTTTGCAAATCTAGTCCAGAACTTCTTATTTTCTGTCTCAGCTAAGTGAGGACAAATTCCAAAACTGATTTCCATAATTCTCCCCTTCACAAAACGAAGCCTTTTTAGAACTCGGCTACGTTACCCCGCCGGAATTATTTCCATGTACGACCCTTTTCAGACTTATGACGAATTCTTTCAACTGCTCTGCTTGAGAATTTAATTCCTCCGCCGCGGCAGCATTTTCCTCAGCACTGGCAGCATTTTGTTGAACCACTTTATCCAGTTCTGACATTCCAATGTTAACCTGAGAGGCTCCTTCTGCCTGCTGGCTGGATGCAGTGGCGATTTCATCAACTAAGGTCTCGATTTTTTTAGCACTTTCTTCTATCTCTGCGAACTTGCTTTCGATGCTTTTAGCATTTTTTGTGCTTATATCTATCTTGCCACCCATTTCTTCTATAATAGACGAAGTTTGTCTTGCCGACTCAGCGGATCTCATTGCTAGTGAACGGACTTCGTCTGCAACAACTGCAAAACCGGAACCGGCTTCTCCTGCCCTTGCTGCTTCTACCGCCGCATTTAAAGCCAACAAATTTGTTTGAAAGGCTATTTCGTCTATGCTTTTTACTATCTTTTGAGTCTCGCTCCCTGCTTCTTCCGTTTCGTATATAGCCTGAATCAAACTCATCATTTCTTTCTGTATTTCTCTGAGGTTTTTTAGCATGTCTTTCACCATGGAAGCCATTTCCACAGCGTGTTCAGCATTCTGCCGAGTCATGGAGCTCATTTGCTCCATAGCTGCAGAGGTTTCTTCAAGGGAAGCTGCCTGTTCAGTAGCGCCTTCAGCAAGTTGCTGGCTCGATGAGGCCACCTGAGTTGAGGCAGAAACAATCTGCTCCGCCGCTTCACCAATTCCATCAGCAACCCGGGAAACTGGACGCGTTATTACATTTGCTGTCAAAAGAGCCAGGAAAATTGCAACCACAAATCCTCCCACCGTTACAAAGGCTATTATTGCTTTTGAATGTTTTTCGTGGGCTATGGATTTAGAAGACACTTCAGAGGCAAATTTCCTGTTGAGCTCAATAATACTTTCCAGAATTGTATTAACATGATCTTTGTGTTTTAAGATTTTTCCTCCCAAAAATTCTGACATGGTAGAGTAGATTCTGAACGCTTTACCTGCTTCATTCTCGACAAAATTTAATGTATTGGCAGTATCCTCAATTGCTTTCATTATGTCCTGTCTCAAGTCCTTTAAAGCCTTAATGTCTTTGGTCGAAGATATTTTTTTGACCCCATCCCTTATGACCTTCCCCTCGTTGGCAATTTTTTTGACAGATTTCAACATACCTTCTGAAACCACGTCACCAAGCATCAAATCCACGTTTTTCCTGAAAGGAACGAACCACCTCTTGTCAAAATCCTGGGGTAACATGTCCTTTTCCACCCAATTCTTTACTTGCAATAGGGCGAAACACAGTTTTTTAGAGTGGTATAGAAAAAAAGAAGGATTCTTGATTCCAATACTTTCAAGATCTCGCAACATGTTAGCAAAGTCGGAATTGGCCTTACCTAAGACCAGAATCTCCTTTTCAAACCTTTCTCTGAGGTCCTTCTCGCCATTGAGAGGAGGTAGGCTGGTGTATTTTCCCCATATTGCTTGATATTCTTTTAATAACTGTTCGTTAAACTTGAGTAATCTTTTTCGGTCTTCAAAAGACACAGCGGGGTTTAGAAGTTTTTGAAGATTAGCATCTATGGCCTCAACCGATTTCGATATAGACACCAAAAAGTCAATTCTCGGAATGACTTTTAAAATGTCGTTAATATCCTTCCCCATGCCTGTTATATTCATCCATCCGATTGTACCTATAATAAGACCAACAGTCGCAATTATCATGCAAACCGTCACCAATTTTGCAGAAAGTCCTCTGTTTCCAAGCATAACAACCTCCTACCACGAATTTATGGCATAGGCTTTATATGAATTGACTCCATCCACTGGTGGCAAATGAGTAAAGGTAGGAAAACTCCAGTGCACCTGGGTTCTTGAATCTTCCAGGGAGTCAGTTTCCTGGCACTTCATGATATGATTAGATTGATTAGGCCAAAGAGACTTTGTCATCATGAAGGAGCTGCATTTAAGTCCGGAAAATTTTAAGGATAAAGCAGAATCTTCAGGCACGATAACAGACATTTCAGGTATATCCTCTAGTCCATGGTTGTAAAAGTGGTAAAGAAAGAGTTTTCTTTGTGTCAGAGCTTCTAATCTCTCGCAAAAAGGCTATCCCTGCCATGGTGCACAAACCTGTTACAAGTGTTGTATTCGTAATGCTTTTTCATACATCCTATTTCCATACACGCGAGAGACTATAATGCTTTGACTTCCTGATTAACCTCCTGATTAAAAAGAAAACAAACAATCGCTCTTTAGGAAAGAGATTACGCTCTTTTGTTGATGAGAAAGATAGAGGGATATACTCACAATAAAGGCGGGATCCGAGTAAGTAAGTAAGTAAAAAGAACTCTTACACTTCATATCATACTTCACTTTATGGAGCACTTCGAAAAAAATCATGACTAAACTGGAATTTGTAGACTACTTTTTTCAATTTGACATGTCAATCTTAATTTAGCCCTTTGTTAGCAACACATTATTGCCCGGTTTTTGTAGCACACAGATTGTCCGATTAAGGTTTGTGGTGATGGCAGAGTAGCCGATTTTTTATTCTCTTCAATGCCTATGAGTGTTCCATATCGGTGATCCCGCGATAGGCTAACTCCTTCGGTAGTCTATTCTGGTGGGTTAAAAACATCCTTTCACACCTACCCCTGGACTCGGGAGAATAGGAAGGAATCATCTGAATATTCAACTGTTTCATTGCCCTTCCAAACTGAGTGAGCTTTGACTTATCTACTTTACCTCCCGATTTGGGTGTGTACCAGTAATAACTCCCTCGGTCTGTATATAAAGACGAAAATAAACCTTTTTGCTCAATAACTTCCCTAACGCCCCGGAAACTGCTCAGTGTTCCTTCCTCTTCAACGAAAAACATTGAATAATGTTCATTAGTTGCATCATCCATAGTAATTATTAGATCCCATTTTTTGCCGGGAACCCATTCATGAGTGCTTCCA
>JALXAE010000160.1 GCA_026992355.1 Syntrophobacterales bacterium
CCTTGGCCTTGAACTTTGAACTGTACTTTTTCTTTGCCATTTGCTTTTCTCCTTTCACTGTTTTCTTGTTACTTCAAACAGCGAAGGCGAACAATACACGTTGTCGAAAAAAGGGGACCACCTCAGTAAAAGATGACTATAAAGATTTTTCAGCAGTTCTTTCGAGCCAGTTAACAAATTTTTTTGCAAGCTTTTTACGATCAAATTTTGATCTGCCCAGCTTTTTTGCATTCTCACCCATGATCTTTAGACTGGTTCTATTACATGCAGCATGTTCCAATGCATCCGCAAAAATAGAAGGATTATCTGGTTCTATGGCATATCCACAAGAATATTTTTTTATCATTTCTGCTATCCAGCCTGGATAGTTGTTTAAGACTGGCAGACCCATGCTCAGGTAATCAAAGAATTTATTTGGTGATGTTCCATAATAAAACGCCGGAACATTCGCAAGTATCATAAGACCTATGTCCGCACCTTTCATGATGCCTGCTAGTTCGTTTTTGGGGACAGGATCAAGGAATAAACAATTATTTAATCCTTTTTCCGATGCCCTTTTAACCAGGGCAGGTTTTTTTTTCCCATCACCAATGAACACAAATTTTATGTCGGTTCTCCCTCGTGATTTAAGAACTTCAGCAGCATCCAAGACTGCATCCAGACCGTTGGCAATGCCATGTGCACCTGTAAAAATAGCCATCAAATCAGAGTTTTTGATTCCAGTCGGTCTTACCGGTTTAATGTGTTTAGCATTAAATATTTCAAAGTCACAGCCGTTTGGAATGAGGGCAACCGGTGTTGTCTCACCAGCTTTTTTTTTGATTCCTTCAACTATGCCAGGCGAAAGGCCAATGCACGAATCAGCGCAGCGATACGATAGGTGTTCCAAAAAGGACATCAATGACAAGACAACAGGATTTTTTATAACCCCCATTGCCTTAGGAAGTTCAGGCCACAAATCCCTTACTTCAAACACAAAGGTTTTTCTTTGAAAACATTTAGAGATTATTCCTGGAATACCTGCAGTCAAAGGGGTGCTCGTGGCAAATATCAAATCGCATCTTTCTCTTAAGGCTATGTCTACGCTTTTTAAAGCAAATTTCAGGAACACAAGACTTCTTTTTAAAAAGCCCTGGTAATTGGAGTATTTTAGCTCTAGTTCTATAACGTCTATTCCATCAACCACACCCTTTCTAATTCCACGGATAAATGGACCTTGAAGCCCACTCACACCTCCATGATACTTACCACATACAACTGTAACTTCGTGACCGGCCTGAATTAGGGCCTTTGACATGGCATATGATCTGTTGGCAGTTGAACCTTGAGGTGTGGAAAAATGCTGATGAAAATACAAGATATTCATAATCAGCGGCTAATCTCGAAATGAAAAAATGGTTTTAACCTTTCCACTTTTGAAACATTTTACTCTAAGTACCGGTACATCCGTTTTATAAAGATAATATCTTGATTCTGGCATAAGGCGTAGATCCACGTTCAAATCAGTATCCGATTCAACTCTTATGTTTGCATCATTGCAGTAGAGATTTGCATTTTCCATGTACCAGTTTTTTTGGGGAAGATGCCAATATATTATAGCATGGTCGTCAAAGCCCGCTATTTCATCAACTATTTCCCAACTGTTTGATTGCCAAGTCACAGTTCTGGAATGATAGGCTCCATAACAATCTCTGTAGCTGGCCTTAACCTGCTTCTCTCTCCACACGATTTCTTCAGGATTCAACCAGCTTCCAAATAAAAAGCGTCCCAATCTTGGCATTTGATCGCGACCGTCAAATTGAATTGTGCTGTGAGAAGATGTGCCTGGAAAGTATTCTATTGACTCTTCTCCTGCGTTGTAACTGTATGTCCCAGAATCTCTGGTCCAGTTGGTCCCCTTATGCCAAATATCTATATGAAGAGCGTCCGAATGGGCGGGTCTGAATCTATATTTGGGGAGCCTTAAAACAGCAAAACCATTGGAATGTCTTAGGCAGGCATAACCTCCATGGGACATGAGAATGGATTCGGGCCTAGATGTTATTGGCAGTTTGCTCGTATTAATATCAAAAATTTCCATTAAGGGATGAACTTGCTGTTCAACGTTGGCGTTTTCTTTTTTAAAAACCGCAAGTGCTAATTGGAGACTTGGACGGAAATCCCTATATGGAAGTCCGCTAAAATTGAATAAATAAGTTCCATCATTTGCCCCGATATTAGGACCGTCCCCAGTTTGGATATCTATCATGTGCTTTAGCCATTCGGAAGCCAAAATAGCCTTTTTATAAAAACGATTATTGAATTTGGAAAGATTATTTTTTCTTCGAAATAATTCTACGAAAGATAGTTCATCCAAAATCATTCTGTGGTATGTTAGGGAATGCTGGGAGAAACTTCCATCGTTCAATATCAGTCTTTGTGCTGCATCTTCAAGTAATTTTTTCCCAAGATAAGCCCATTTTCTACCACGTTGTTTTTGCTTCGTGCCCCCAAATAATGAAAGATAGTTACCGGCCACATAAAGTGCACAGGCTTCGCTTATGCAATGATTGTTATCCTGTGCCTTTGCATAGGCCAACGTGGTTTCTATTCTTTCTAAATGAACCTCTAAAAATCTCAAAAAACCTTGATATGGTCGTTGATAGCGATTTTTTATTAAAAGAGAGGCGGCAAGCATGTTTAGACACCTTAAACTGGCTTCTTGTCCACATTTCCAATTAATTCCACAATTAGGAGGATTTGATTCACACCAGTGTCGCACCCAGTTTTCCATGACTTCCAGGGCGGATTTTTCACCTGAACGAAAATCCCAGGCCAGTCGTAGAAGCCAGTCGAAACGAGATAGCTCCCAAACAGCCTTTATATCGCCAAGATCATCCATGAAATCAGGAACTTTGCTCCAATGAAGATGTGTTTTTTCAAACCTTTTATTGGTCCAAGGGTTGTAAAACCAGTCTGGGGGAGAAGTCACCTTTACCTTATGATAAGAAAAATAATTAATAGTAGTTTCCTGGATGACAGAATTGCAACGCTTAGAAAAAAAAGGACCTTTCAAAGGTCGACTTGGTGGGTTTAACCACACGTAATAGCCAAGGCGTTTTTTTAAAATATAGAAGGCTACAGATAGAACATTAAGCCAACCTAGGCTAGAATATGTTCTAAACTTAATTGAAATGTCTTTGGGCAAATTCAAGGCATGAAAGACTGTTAATTTATTGATAAGTTTTCGAGGATGGCCACAATTCTTTGCCCGGCTTTTCCATCCCATTTTGGCGGGATTTTGCCTTTTTTCCACCTACCTTCAAACAGCTTATCAAGTGCAGGTTTTATATTCCGTGGGTCGGTTCCAATGAGTTCGTTGGTACCCTCTGTGATGGTTTCCGGGCGTTCCGTATTATCCCTGAGAGTCATGCAGGGGATGCCCATGACTGTTGTTTCCTCTGTAATGCCTCCGGAGTCTGTAATTACTGCCTTTGAATGTTTGACCAGGTAATTGAACTCCAAATATGGTTGAGGTTCCACTGTCTTTATGTTTTCAGGAATGGTACGAATTCGTTCCAGCATCTTTTCTGTTCTGGGATGAACAGGAAAGATGACAGGAAGTTGTCTGCAAGCATGGCCGATGGCCTTAAGAACTTCTGACAACTTTTTTGTTTGGTCCACGTTCGCTGGCCTGTGCATTGTCAATACCAAATATTTCTTCGGGGCCAGTTTGAGCCTATTCCAAAATCCAGGGGGCCGGAACCTGGACATGTTAGCCAGCAAAGTGTCTATCATGGTATTTCCAACGAAAAAGATGCGATCGCTGGGTATCCCTGAGTTGTATAAATTCTTGTTTGCATGCTCGCTGGTGGTGAAAAAATAATCGGTAATAGAATCCGTGACTATTCGGTTTATTTCTTCAGGCATTGTCCAGTCTCCGGAACGCAAACCACCTTCTACATGAGCCACCTTTACCCCGAGCTTTTGAGCTACAATTGCACAGGCCATTGTTGAATTGACATCTCCCACTACGAGACATAAATGGCTAGGATTTTCTAGTAGAAGTCTCTCATAGCGAACCATTATTGCTGCTGTCTGTTCTGCCTGAGTGCCAGAACCGACGTCAAGGTTGACATCCGGTTCGGGAATGCCCAGTTGGTTAAAGAAATCCTGAGACATACGCGTGTCATAGTGTTGGCCAGTATGTACTAATCGGTAGTTAAGCGTTCCCCCAGATCCTTTGCGCTCTTCCATTGCCCTGATAATTGGAGCAATTTTCATGAAATTGGGGCGGGCACCAGCAATAATATCAATTCTCTTGGTATTTTCGGGCTTCAATTTTGCTACCCTATTTCACGCTAAAACAGGTTTGTCTTTTGTTCCTTAATTGTTCAGCCACATCAATCGAGACCCGAGCTACCTCTATCAACTCGTCAAAAGGAATAGGCGCGGCCAAGCCCGCTTCGATACTGTTTAAAAATTTCTGTACACAGGCCTTTTGTCCCTTGTCCTGGCGCATCAAATTCATGCTTTTAAAACCAGGCCAACCGAATCCCTTTAGTTTTCTGAAATTGTCAAGTTGTAGCACGCCCCCTGCTGCAAAAATTTCTATCCGCTCCTTGGGATAGGTTTTACTACCGTTTGCGAGATAATGGATGGTTCCAACGGATCCATCTTCAAAACCGAGAGTTATCATTACCTTGTCTTCGCTAATATCCAAGGCCGGGTGGTTGCCCATCCGCATTGCTTGTACCGAGCTTATTTTTGCTCCTGCGAGATAGCGCATAAGATCAATATAATGGCACGCTTCTCCTATTATTCGTCCTCCACCGATCTGAGTGTCTTGAATCCAACTGTCTGCAGGAATGGCTCCAGCATTCATTGTCATTATAAAGGCCATGGGTTGTTTGATAGATTCAAGTATTTTCTTTATCTTTCTTATATGCGGTGCAAAACGCCTGTTAAAGCCTACCATTAAATTCAGGCCTGTGGCTTTAGAGGAGACGGTCCTGTTATAGGTTTCTACGATTTCTTTAAGCTCTTGTAAGGTGAGACACAATGGCTTTTCAACAAATACGTGCTTTCCCGCCTGCAAGGCCTTAATTACATACTTGGCATGGCTGTTATGACGTGTGACCACAACTACTGTATTAATCTCACTATTATTTAACAGTGCGTTTACGTCAGTTGTTGCTTGAATAAATCCATTTTTTATACCATGGTGAACGGCAGTCACTCCTCCCCTGGAAGCAATGCTATGAAGCTGGGCGCCTGCATTGTGAAAGGCAGGGATGAGAATACGCGAGGCATAGTTGCCGGCCCCAATGAATCCGATGACTGGCTTTTGAGGTGAAAGATTTTTTGCTGTTTTTAGAGTTATCTGCCGTTTTGGTATCTGATTTGGGATGTTTTCATATTCAAGTAGTATTCCAAGGGCGTTTTGGTCCTTACTTAGAACGTCATAGGCCTTTACTGCGTCATGAAATTTGAATCGATGGCTGATTAAAGGCTCCACATTTA
>JALXAE010000161.1 GCA_026992355.1 Syntrophobacterales bacterium
AATAAGGGCAATAGATAGACAATTATCAAGTATAGAAAGGAAGGGAGAAGGTATGTCCGCCCTGCCCGGCTTAGAGCAGGCTCCCGAAAAAATGGCTGAGTTCCAAAAGGTATTTGTAAAAGTAAAAGGCTTGCAAACCAAATATGAATCACTCTTAAAGCTATATGAACAAGCCAAAATTGAAGAACAGAGGGACAACATCTTCATTGAAGTCATAGATCCGCCCTATCTACCGAACAAACCCGTAAAGCCCAAAAAAAAGCAAAACATTGCCATTGCCTTTATCTTTTCACTCTTCATGGGTGTATCAATAGCACTCGCAATGGAAAAACTACCGAGTCTAAAAACAAAATACAATGAACTGAAGAATGGAGAAAACGGAAAAAATTGATATACCGAAAATAATAAGATGGACCAAAAAGGGAAGCCTTGCAGTTTTAGATCAGGCTCTTTTCTCGGGCGCTAACTTTATTGTAAATATACTCCTTGCAAGGTGGCTTCCCCCCGAAGAATACGGCGCCTTTGCGGTAGCTATGTCTATCTTTTACCTTCTGGCGGGCTTCCATACTGCGGTTATTACAGAGCCCATGATGGTATTCGGAGCGGGGAAGTATAGGGAACACTTTAAAAAGTACCTCGGAATGCTACTTTGGGGTCACTGGGCTGTTTCGGGTCTTATAGCCATTATACTCGGGATTTCCGCACTGTTCTTTATTAAAAGAGGTTCTCCTATGGGCGAAGCACTTTTGGGACTGGCTGTGGCATCACCGTTTTTGCTGTTGTTATGGCTTATTCGTCGGGCGTGTTATGTGAATTTGAGACCCGCTTGGGCTGTAGGTGGAAGTGCCGTCAACATTATAAGTGTTCTTTTGGGGCTCATCTTGCTTTGGCGTACTGGGCTACTTTCAACGCACACGAGCTTAGTAATAATCGGAGCGGCGGCCGGGATTGCCACTTTGGTTAGCACCATTTTCCTCCTTCGTCCTACTATTTGGAGTTTTGAAAACAATACTATGTGGAAGATGGTGATAAAAAATCACATTAAATATGGAAGATGGAGCACAGGGACAAATTTATTGTCATCTTTCTCATTAAACTTTTTTTTTATTCTACTACCTTTGTTAATGAATCTTGAGGCCATTGCCACCTTGCGAGCGTTATATAACCTCGTGATTCCTGCTCAACAGACAATAAACAGCCTTTCCCCCATACTTTTAGTGTATATGTCCCGATATGCTACCCATTCTGACTTGCGAAATCCAACTATAAGAGCCTCCATCTTATTTGGCGTCGGTTCAGCATTGTATTTTGTTTTATTGGTAGTCTTTGGTAAATGGTTGATGTCTTTATTGTATTCTGAAAAGTACTCTTCTTTTAGCGATCTTTTATCTCTCATAGGTCTTTACCCGCTTTTAACTGCACAAAGCGTAGTTTTCGGTAGTTCCCTTCGGGCCTTAGTTCGTATGAAAGAAGTTTTCTCATGTTATTTTATTGCAACCCTCGTCTTTTTGTTATTAGGTATTCTATCGGTAGTTGTTTTAGGTCTTACTGGTGCAGTGGCGGGCTTACTAATTTATGGAATCTCATTGGTTGCGACTTTAATAATAAAGTGGAGGTATGTAAATGCGTCGTATAAATGGCGTTAGTGTAATAATTCCCACTCTGAATGCTATGCCTTATATCCAGGATGCTTTGAGTTCCATTCTATCCCAAACATGGCAGCATTTTGAAATAATAGTTGTAGATGGTGGTTCTATTGACGGCACAGTAGAGTATGTACAAAAATTATGCTCTTCAGATGAGCGAATTAACCTTATTCACCAAACCAGAGGTAAAATCGGCGAGGCGAGAAATATTGGAATCAAGGCAGCCAAATATGATTGGATCGCGTGCTTGGATGCGGATGATATAGCCTATCCTGAGTGGTTAGCTTCGGTAGTGCAATTTCTTGAGGACAATCCAGATTATGTCTTTGTAAGTTGCGATACTGAATATATAAACTTGTTTGGCACACCTACGGGAATTAGAAAACGTCACATCCTTGCCGATCCCCCTAATTATGACCCTTTTATCGATGGAAATGTGCCTCATCAAGGAAGTTTGTATAGCAAGCAAGCGGTATTATCTGTCGGTGGCTATCGCGATTTTCCTCAAGGGGAGGATTACGACCTATTTCTGCGGCTTTCCGAAGAATATAAACTGGGCTTCATCAATAAAGTGCTTACAGGCACGAGGATTTTAGCCAGTGGTCTTACTCTAAAGGGCTTTGAAGAACAGAGAATTTATTGGATGTACGCTAAAGATTGTGCAAGGGCAAGAAGAAGCGGCAAAAAGGAGCCAGAATTTGAATATTGGTTATCAAACAATGCCGATCGTATACGTAGAAAACGGAGAAAGTGGGCAGGCCAACGGTTATGGACACTCGCAGGCGCAAGCATCACGGAAGGAAAATTCTTGCAAGCATTAGTGTTAGGGGTAAAGGCCTTCTTCATCAATCCATTGTATGTTATATACAAGTCTAGAACATACACAGTCAGTCTTCTAAAGAAGTGAAAATGGTCAAGAAGGTATTAGTTTACAATGTATCGCGATTTTTGACGCACTTTAACGAAAGAGGATTTAAGCTTATTGTGTTGCGTGGTTATGAAGGGTTGCCTGACAACTATGGGGGAGATTTGGATATTGAAGTGCCTGCTTTCCAATATCATTATTTTGTAAAAGAATTAATAAATTTTTCTAAACAAGAGGGACTGCGTCTATTTAAGTATGTATGGCGTCCGCATGTTTCAAGCTTTAAATTCTACAGAGTGGTCAACGGTGCCTTAGAGAGGTTTATTCTTGATGTAACCTTTCGAGGTGGAATGTGGTATGGATTTCAATACCTTAGTAATGAAGAATTATTCTTAAAAGCGCGCGATAGGGGTAAGTATCTGATTCCAGATCCGTTGCACGAGCTATGCCTAAAAATTTTTACCAACATGTTAATAGGAAGCAGTCCGCCAACGAAATATCTTGATGAGCTCAGCAGTCGCTTGCCTTTACTAAGGCGGGAGTTTCTTGACTTTGTTAGAAGTCGATTTCCCGGCTTCTGTGAAGAAGAGTTATATAAAGCGCTTGTAGAGAGGGATGTTGATCGCTTGAAACATTTCATACCGAAACTCAAGCTTGCCCTGATAAAAAGAGGGCTGCGAAAGCAGCCATTTCGTAGTCTGAAATGGATGTTCGGTACAATTTTTGCAGAGTTATATTTTTACTTGCAAAAAAATGGATTAAAAATTGTTCTCTTTTCTAAGGATGCTTCCGTTTATGCTTATGAGGATAAGTTAGATGGGCTGAAAAGAATGATTGGCCATGTGTGGAAAAAAATCATTTTCGTTAGGCCTGACGAAGCAATGGGGGATCCTCTCAGCGGCTTCCGGTGGATATTTGAAATGTTTCGGGACCGGCTAATTGTAACATTTATTGCAGACAGGTTTGGAGCTACACGTCAAGAATTGTCTGGTGAAACTTATATCGAGGGAGAGCCAGCCTATGTTGTTTTGATATTGTATAAGGAGTTAGAGAAGAGGAACAAATTGCGTTATCAGAATTTTTTATATCGGACTCTGTTATGGAGATTTACCTATAGTGACATTTACGGAAAATGGCTGGAGGATTAGCATGAAATGGTTTCAGATATCACGCATATTTAGCCTTTTACGGGCTGAAATTAAAATACTACATGCATGGGTGGCATTACATACACGTGACCGGAATATTGAACCCGGTTGGGTGATTCCTGGTTTGAACGAATTGATGTTTAATTTGCTTGTGCCAATAGATTATAAAATTCGCGCAAGGCGCTATATAGCTATCTCCCGAATAGTAGATGAGGAAATGTTGCATGTGACCATCAAGGAATTCGGAACTTTATATATACCTCAAAATGCATGGAAGCAATTGCTTCAAGTGCTTTCCGAACAATTATATCAGCTACATTGGGACTACCCATTTTTTGGGGGTGCAGTCATTAGTAAGGGGGACGTGGTGGTTGATTGTGGTGCAGCAGAGGGCTTTTTTACCCTAATGGCGACAAAAAAAGCAACGAGGGTACACGCGATTGAGCCAATCCCGCTATTTTATAGATGTCTAGAAAAAAGTTTTTGCGGGTGCGAAAAAGTTATTCTTCACAATGTGGCTGTAGGAGGGTACGATGGCCACATTACTATGCTGGTAGATGGCATACGAAGCCGAAAATCCAATAATTTACAAGGCATCAGGGTTCCATTGGTCACCTTGGACTCGTTATTGATAGATGAAAAAGTGGATTTCATTAAAGTTGATGTTGAAGGTTTAGAAGAAGATGTTTTAAAAGGTGCAACAAATCTTATTCGTAAGTGGAAACCGAAGATGGCTATAGCCGTTTATCATGATACAAATAACCCGATACAATTAAAGAAATGGATATTGAGTGTAAGGTCTGACTATAATATCGCCTTAAGAGGCATTAATTACAAGAATGGGTTACCAAAATTCTTGTACGCGTGGTAGCTGTAAGAGCCTCTGGGTCGCAATATTCGGTTCAGATGGAAGCGGCAAGAGCACCCTGATTGAGAATCTCCGGCAGGAACTTCAACGTGCCTTTCGCCGAACAGTGGTCTTACACCTGATGCCCGGTATCCTCAAAAAAAAGAAAAATACAGGACCCGTTACGGATCCGCACGGTAAACCACCAAGGGCGCTGTTTATTTCCCTCTTAAAATTGCTTTATTACCTGATAGATTACAATCTTGGTTACTGGTTTAAAATTCGTCCATTACTTGTAAAATCAACCCTTGTTCTATTTGACCGCTACTTTGACGACATTCTTGTTGATCCAAAACGCTATCGTTACGGGGGTCCTATGTGGGCGGTTCGTTGGATAAGGAAGCTAATACCAAGACCCGATCTTGTATTTATTTTAGATGTTCCGGAAGAAGAGATCCTCAAGCGTAAACAGGAGGTTTCACCTCAAGAGGTAAGTCGCCAGCGGGAAGCCTATCGCAATCTCGCCCTTGAATTGCCTAATGCTTTTATTATTAACGGCTCACTACCGCCGGATCAAGTTGCAAAACAGGTTCGTGATATTATCCTTGATTATCTGAATGAGCGATATCTTTCACGGAGAGCTATATATTTTCCGCAAACTAATAAGCATCAATTAAACTGGCTTGAAAAAGCCCTCGGAGGAAAAATAACCGATAAAGGTGAACCTTTCTTTCATGTAGCTCTACCTGACGGACGGGGATATTTATTACCTGCAAACTCAAAAAAACCCGCAGTCAAAGGTTTATCAATGTATGTACCCCAGAAAAGGAAGGCGAAAATTGCAAAAGAAATATTGCGGTTCGGGATATCAAGCGGCGTAGCCAACCATCTATTGCCAAAAATAAACATTGATCTTGAAGAAGTCAAAAAACTATTAAGGGATGTCTTCGCGGAAAGAGATATACACATATCAATCTCCCTCGGAAC
>JALXAE010000162.1 GCA_026992355.1 Syntrophobacterales bacterium
CGCCCACATTCGGCCATGTTGACGGGTCTAACTTGCCATCCTTCATCTTCAAAACTGTTCCGTGACAATGAAAACATCCGGATTGCCTTTCTATATCGCTGTTCATTCCGAGTTTCAGCCATGGATCCAGTTTCCAAATTATCTGTAAGGTGTTGGCGTGCTTACTTCTGGAGTATTGTTTTGCTTCGTCAGGATGACACCTCGAACAGTCTTTAGGGGTAACAACACCGGATATGGGCACTCTGTACTCTTTTTTCCCGTAGGGTACGTCATTTCTCTCATATTGCTTGTAGTGCTCAACACTCACATCCGGGTCAACTTCATCAGCCTGATGACAATCAATACAGGTGATGTTAGCACTGGCGTGGCGACTGTTAGCCCAGTCAGCAAATATCCCTGGGGTTTCCCTTCTGTGGCACTCAATACAGGCAATTCCCTCTTTGGGTATGCTCCGTTCTATGCGGAATTCCTTTGATTTGGGCGTGTTGACAGTCGTTTGTGCCCAACCTGATGTTGCCACAAACCAAAAACTTGTCATCAAAAATGCACACAATGATCCACATAGCCAATTTTTAGTTCTCATGATAAAACCTCCCAAAGCCCTTATGGTCCAAGCCCCCGATAATTTCTTTCAAGTTGCTTATAGGCATAGTAACCTCTGGTAACATGAACTAAATTGCGGTGGCAGTCTAAGCACTTTTTTTCGTAGCCAGGTCTTGGATACAATACGGTTCTGTGAGCCAGCATCGCCCCTCTCTTATTAGGAATGTATAGAAGATTGCGATGACACTTTAAACACTGATCATTTTTTATAGTTGCATAGGCAACCTGCCTGGCCTTTTCGCGGTTGTAAGAATCAGAGCCATAAAATACATGAACAAAAATATCTTTTGCTCCATGAAAGGTTTTAGCAAAGAAAAATTCCATTGTGTCTTGAGGTGCTGGCAGATGACAATCCATACAATCTGCCACGAAGCCTTGAGAGTTATTCACATGGGTGGATGTCTTCCATGCTTGATAAGCAGGTTGAATTTCGTGGCAGGATGCACAAAAGCGTGGCGTGGAAGTCCTAACCATCGTGTAATATGTCATTGAAAATATAGGAAAGCCAATAACTATCCCAATAATTATCAGTAAAATCGTTTTAAGGGGACGTTTCATCTCCAGCCTCTCGGCTATTTTCTTACTTAAGTTGCCTCTATATATTTACCCTGACCACCGTTGAATCTTGGAATACCAACGAATGATAACAGATGTTGATGGGAAGAAGGCTCTGACCTTTTTCCACTTGCCAAAAGATGCTGATTAATTCTCAGGAAAGCCTTGTATCCAACCTGTATTTAGTAAACACTTTTATCCAGAACTTCAGATTAGGAATTTCCGTGAGGAAACGGTAGAACCACAACAGTAAGTAAAATAATCATCAAAGACCATATCCATCTTCAAGCATCCAAATACTTTTTTAAATTAAAGACAATGTCAGTGTCAACGTGTTAATGCTTGTAGCAAGCCATTCTTTGAAAAATATTTGGTGTTGAGGGAAGATAACATCATTTTTTTTTACTATTTTCTTGCGCATATTGCTTCTCTGTCCAATAAAGGAACTTTCTTCAACAGTTCTTCAATTTCAGGATCGTCATGCAACCAGTGCCTTAAATTTCCAAGCATTGTTGCTGCGTAAGGGCTAGCACTTCCATCCGATAAACGATAATCTACCCATAATCCCTTCTTTGTTTTTTCCACAAGTCCAGCATCTTCTAATATTTTCAGGTGTTTGGATACAGTAGGTTGAGCTATTCCGAGGGCGGATTGAATTTCACATACACATAGCTCTCTAACACCAAGCATTTTTATAATCTTTACTCTATGGGGGTCAGAAAGGGCCTTCATAACTCTAATAAACTCTTTCATAGATTATTCCTCATTTGGAAATATAGTTGGGATTTTGATCTTCAAATTGTTTTCACGCTGATTCCAATTAATTGTAGGGAATAGGAAGTTATCATTACATTCCTTTGCTAGACTAGCAGAAACTATCAGGCATTGCCAGAAATTATTAATAGAACTGCCGTAAAGGCATTTTGGAATTTTTTCCTGTCGAGAGCACGTAATATGTCAGCTATTGTAGCACATTAGTTGTCCGGTTCATACCGTGTCTAAAGAGGTAAAAGTGAAAAAAGAGTGAAAATTTTTATTGTAAATTGACCCAGGAGGATGCGGGCTCGTCTTTTGGGTGTGAGCACCCGAACATTTCGTCGTTATGCCAGGCATTATCATTATGAAGAGGATTCTATTTAGGGTTTGTTAGACAGAAGGCTGGATCGTGCTTCATGGGCGGGCTCATTCTCGGCGCTCCCTTACTAAGCACAGCCGACGTGGAGTAATACCGATGGCGTATAAAAAACACCTCCACCTCTGTCACCATTACAAACCATAATCGGACAATCTATGTGTACAAAAAATGGACAATTAATGTGTTGCTGACAATTATTGCAGACAGTAACTCAAGTTTTCCAAAAGTGGATTTTTGGCCACATAAATATCTGTAATTGTTAGAGAAAATATGTAATGACATACAAAAAGTGATAAAATCCCTTTTGTTTTCTTGGATTGATAAGAATATTGCAAAGGCAGGGTTCTTGCTAAGGTATTGAAATTGCTGTTTTTTTGAAAATCACATGACATCACACAATATCCCTAGTAATTTTCAACGGATATAGAGAGACTATTAAACATTGGTGGTGGGAAGATTCGGCTTGTCTTTGGTGTAAATGTCCACCAAAGGGACATTCCTGGGAAGGAACTGAGATAAAAAGATATACCATCAGAACAACAAAGGGCGGGTTAAGCACCCGCCCTCCTATCATACAAACCAATTTCACCATCAACTACTGGCCATTCTCATTCTTCTCAGATAATACACAGCAGTAAATCCTGCAAGCACCATGAATACAATCATTCCCCATTCGGTCATAGTGGGGACAGCCGTTATAGCCATAGGTCGTCCAGGTCCCCCCTGGTCTACAATTCTACCATCCACCGCGGTGTCATCCCCTATCTGCCCGTCTGTAAGGGTAAACTCTGCATAGGCAATAATGTTTCCTCCTATGGTTGCTGTGCCAAAGGTTACCCCCGGAAGGGTGTACCACGCGGTGGTTGCAGGATCTCCGGGCGTGGTTGGACCATACTTTCTGTAAATGTAGCCCCTCAGATCATTGCTCCCGTGAAAATACACCCTCACCCTAGCAGAACTACAGGGAAGTTCAAAACTCACAAGCCCGAAGGGATAGGTATAACCAGGGTCATCGGGATCTTCTCTCTGAGCCCTAACATTTTCATTCTGTGAGCAACCTTCTCTCAGTTCCACTGTAATGTAACCCTGCCCTGTTGCCGATGGCAATGAGGTCACATGGCTCTGCAGCTTGTCAGGCACTCCATCTGCGTTTCCATCTCCTCCGTTGGGTGCACCGTCCTCTACAGAGGCATCAACCCCGTCTCCATCGTCTTGAATGAAACTCGCTTGAATTGTGTGGTTAGAGGTTACATTTGTAAAGGTATAACTGTTTACTGCCCCCACTGACTGTCCGTCAACCACCACATCCTCTATCCTGTACCCTGCATCAGGAGTTATGGTAAAGGTCTGATCAGCACCACAGTTGACCACCACATTACCTGATGGGTTGATGCTTCCACCCGTGCCTGCCGTTGCCGTGATGGTATAGGTGTTGATGGCAAAGTTTGCCACCACCGTGCAGTCCTGTGTTACAGGATTGGTGGTGAAAACATTACCATTTAAGGTGCCTCCACAGGTTCCACCCACCCTGTCTATGTGGTAGCACTGAGCAGGTGTGAGCGTGAATTGAACCGTCTCGTTGTGTTTCACCGTCTGAGGCGTGGACGGGTCAATGCTTCCCTGCCCTGAACCCACAGAAGGCGTTACTGTGTGGGTTAAATCAAAGGTTACCGTGCATTGCTTGTCAGAGTCAATGGTTATCTGGCACTGGGTGTTTTGCCCACAGCCCTGGCAATCTCCTGCCCAACTACTGAACACAGAGCCTGCATCTGCCGTGACTGTAAGGGTTACAACAGTGCCATCTACAAACTGTGAAGAACATGTTCCTCCACAGTCTATACCTGCAGGGTCACTTGTTACTCTGCCACTGCCTGTGCCTGTCTTCGTGACTGTAAGGGTATGTGCTGGCGGGCCCGCACCATACTCATCCGCACCTATGTCAACCGTACCGTTGACTATCCTCGCGCCTCCCTCAAAGTCAGTTGAAGGAAGCCCAGGAGCGTTGTTGTCTCCTGCATCTATACAGGGTGAGCCTGCCTGAAGGTGGAAGTCTCCATTTGCAGGGTCAACAAGTTTGGGATCACCTACTATGTTTTTATCATGGTTGTACTTGCTCGTATTGGTGATATAAAGGTCTTCGGACTGACCTGTCACAAAGTTGCTGTTCGGGCCAAGGTCGTTGTTGTAAAGGTTTATTGTACCTATGTCATTTACATAGTCAGAATCTACATACAGGTCGTCTCCGTCATTACCGCCATAATTTGCAGTATTACCCCATATGACGTTGTTGTAGATATTAGCTGTTGCTGAGTTGTTCTGTGTCTCCACATAAGCACCACCACCAATCCAAGTACCAGTATTTTGACTGAAGGTGTTGTTCGTAAGGTTGATTGTGGCTGAATATGTTACTACAGCGGCGCCGCCACCACCCCAACCAGCAGAGTTTTTACTAAAGGTGTTGTTCGTAAGAGTGGCTGCATCAGAAAATGCAGAATATGCATACACATAGACGCCACCACCCCAAGCAGCATAGTTTTCTCGGAAGGTATTGTTCGTAAGGGTGGGGATGCCTGAATCTGTCCACACATAGGCGCCACCACCATTATTATAAGTAGCGGTATTCCCATTGAAGGTGTTGTTCGTAAGGGTGATCGTGCCATCATTTGTAAACACATAGGCGCCACCACCATGCCTGTTAGCAGTGTTTCCACTGAAGGTGTTGTTTTCAAGGGTGGCTGTGCCTGAACTTGTCCCTATAAAGGCGCCACCACCATCATAATTACCAGCAGTGTTTCCACTGAAGGTGTTGTTCGTAAGAGTTAGCTTTGAACCTGAGTACACATAGGCGCCACCACCATAATTACCAGCAGTGTTTCCATTGAAGGTGCAGCCTTTAATAGTAATTTTAGAATTTGTATTAATATAAAGCCCTCCACCATTGCTTGAATCTGCTTTGCCATTCTTGAAGATAAGGTTCTGGATGGTTATGTCTGCGTTTGTATCGTTAGCAAGCCCTGTGGTGTTAATGTACATTATTTGCGCACTTCCTCCACCATCAAGACTGTGGCCATTGCCGTTGATGGTAAGAGTGTGTCCCTGTTCACCTGTGTAAGTGAGAGTGGATGTTATGTTCATATCTGCCTGCACATTAATCACATCGTCCTCGCCGTTTGTTTGCGCTGTTATGAGGTCATCCTGAAACTCTGCAGGGGTTGAGACATTAAATACCTGTGCACCCAGAAGTGAAGGAAGAAAGAAATGAAGAAAGTAAAAAAGCGGTAATAATAAAAGCCTCGCCTTACCCATCTTCAAACCTCCTCTTCAATACTGGAATATCCTGTGACTTGCTACGGGACGTTTGATTTTATTGAACTTTTCTCTTATATTCGATTTAATGACAGATGTCTATAGGGGAAAACTTGGTATTTTATAAGTGATTTTATGATTATAAGGGCAGAAGTGTGAGGTTGGAGTATATTTAGGATTAGCAAGTTACTAATTTAAAAGGGGTATGATCAAAAGGTGAGTAAAAAAGGAGCAGGTGGGGTATTCTACCTAGGAAGAACAAAAATCGGACAACTAATGTGTTGCTAACAATTTGGAATTTTTTTCTTGGCAAAAAAGAAAATTTTCTTTTATTATAGCGGGTGTTAAGTGCTGTACTCGTGTGATACCTTATAAGTGGGGCTCTGAAGTGACGCCGATTGTGAAAATAATCTAAAAGTCTTCCTGTGGCGGTCTATTCATGCGAATATTTTCTTTGAACGTCGCAGCTTACTTACTCTAACGTATTAAAGTTCACCTTCTGCTATTTTCTACAAGATTCGGAAAACATGTTTTTGTGCCACTCCTTCAGGTTTAAAAGAGAAGTACCGCAGATATAGAAGTTATTTTTGCTAACAGTACCTCTTTCGAACGTTTCCTGTGATTTGCTGGATCGTTTTACATGTTAGACGACCTTGATAAGTTTTCGGGTCATTTAGAAGATTTTAGGTTTACTGGACCAAGGAGGTTTGCAAATGAGCAGATGGTTGAAGTCTGGTCCTGTTGGGGAGGAATTATCAAGGAGAGATTTTTTAAAGATTTGCACTATCGTTACCGCTACGCTGGGATTGCCTTACACAATGGTTGGGAAAATCGAGGCAGCCGTAAAAAGCAAGCAAAGACCCCCTGTTATTTGGTTACACTTCCAAGAGTGTACCGGATGCACTGAAACCCTTTTGAGAGTTTCTAAACCAGATGTTGGCAAATTGATACTGGAGCTTATTTCTCTTGATTACCATGAAACGTTGATGGCTGCGGCTGGGCATCAGGCAGAAGAAGTTTTGACCCAGATGGTGAGTAAAAACGAAGGTAAGTATATATGTGTGGTTGAGGGTTCTGTTCCACTTAAGGAGGGGGGAATATATTGCAAGATAGGGGGAAAGAAGGCTGTAGATATTCTGAAAGAGGTCGGTGGTAGATCCAAGGCAATTGTTGCTGTTGGAAACTGTGCCTCCTTTGGTGGGGTTCAGTCAGTTGACCCCAATCCCACTGGAGCAACGGGGGTGTACAAAATAATAAAAGACAAGCCGGTTATAAACATTCCTGGCTGCCCGCCTAACGCCTACAATATCCTGTCAACTCTTATGTATGTCCTGACTTTTTCAAAAATACCAAAGCTTGATAAGTATAATAGACCGAAATTTGCTTACGGTAGGCTAATTCACAGTCATTGTCCAAGAAGGGCTCACTTCGATTCTGGAAGATTCGCTGAAAAATTCGGAGACGAAGGGCACAGGCAGGGATGGTGCCTATACAAACTCGGTTGTAAAGGACCGGTAACCTATGCCAACTGTCCTACTACAAACTTTAATGAAGAAGATGTATGGCCTATAAGTATAGGTCATCCTTGTGTTGGTTGTACGGAGCCAAAGGTTGGTTTCCACATCCCGGTTATGGAAAGGGTGCAACCGCTGGAGATAACTCCACCAGCCGGTTATCCTCCTATAAAAACCAAAGAGGGCAAGGTTAGTGCGGGAGGAATAGCGCTGGCATCGGGAGCTGTTGGAGCTGCCCTCGGAGCAGCCGCCATGGCAGCATCCAAACTGCCAGATAAGGAGGATGAGGAATCATGAAAGAAGGGAAAAATGTTGAAACTCGCCGAGATTTTTTAAAAAAGCTTTTTACAGGTGCCGCTTCTGTTGCTGCTGTTACGACCTTTCCTTCTTTATCCCTTGCAAAGACCAAGTATTACTATCCTCCGGATTACTGGTATGGAATGCTGTATGACTCAACAAAATGCATTGGATGTAAGTCCTGCGTTGTTGCCTGTAAGAAAGCCAATAACCTTCCACCGGAACTCGATGAATATAGAATCTATGATGAGGCCACAGATCTAACCGCCAGCACGAAGACTATTATAAAGGTCTATAGGTCGGAAAAGGGCGATGTAAGCTCTTTTGTTAAAAGGCAGTGTATGCATTGCGTTGATCCTGCATGCGTCTCGGCGTGCCCTGTCAGTGCGATGAACAAGGATGAGAAGACTGGCATAGTGTACTGGCGTGGAGACAGGTGTATAGGATGTCGGTATTGCATGATTGCCTGTCCCTTTGAAGTTCCCAAGTTTGAATGGGGTAAGGCTTTTCCCAAAATAGTGAAATGTGATCTATGCCTGAGTTCATATCTGCCGAAGAACGGGATAACTGCATGTGCCGATGTTTGTCCAGCAGGTGCGATTATTTTTGGCTACAGAAATGAGCTTTTGGAAGAAGCCAAAACCAGAATTAAGCGCAACCCGGATAAGTACTTACCTCATGTTTACGGGGAAAAGGAAGGAGGCGGAACCGGGGTTTTGTATCTTACCTCTAAAGCTGTTAGTTTTCGTAATCTGGGTTTTCCTGCTATTCCGGATGAGTCGCCTGCGGCGTATTCCGAGTCCATTCACCATGGAATATACCGAACTCTCGCACCGCCTTTTTTAACAGTTGGGGCTCTATATTTTCTCCTTAAGAGAAACAATAAGGAGTGAAAGTATGCAGGCAGAATGCGTGTATGAGAAAATAGATAGAAAGTTAATGACAAAACCTTTTTTATTTTTCCTGCTGGTTCTTTTGGCGTCAACGGTTGTGATTGCCATCAGGTTTGCAAAGGGCCTGGGATTTGTTTCTAATATGTCCGATGGTTATCCCTGGGGCATATGGATAACGTACGACGTCGTTGTGGGAACCGCCTTTGGTTGTGGTGGATATGCCCTTGCCATACTAATTTACATCCTGAACAAAAGAGAGTTTACGCCTCTTATAAGAAGCGCTCTCCTTACCAGTGCTCTGGGGTATTCACTGGCCGGGTTTTCCGTCGTTGTGGACTTGGGAAGATACTGGAATATGTATGGGCTTTTACTTCCAACTAGATGGAATTTGTCTTCGGTTTTGCTTGAAGTAGCCCTGTGTATTATGGCTTATACGCTGGTCCTATGGGTGGAATTTCTTCCTACCTTTGCCGAACGATTTGGAATTGATGTGAAAAAACTTGAAAAAGTTACGATGGTTGCTGTAATTCTGGGGCTTATACTGCCGACAATGCATCAATCATCTTTGGGTTCGCTACATCTCATTTCTACGGTAAAGCTTTCTCCTCTGTGGCATTCCTCTTTCCTGCCGCTCCTGTTCCTGGTTTCTGTTGTGTTGATGGGATATGGAATGACTGCTGTGGAGTCACTACTCTCTTCATATAGTTTCAAAAGGCCTTATGAAACTCACCTATTAAAGAAGCTTTCTCCCTATATGATTTATCTAGGATTTGGATGGTTAATATTAAGATTCCTTGATTTAATATTTTTTGAAAAGATGAAATATCTTTTTTCCGACAGCTTCCTGTCGGTAATGTTTTTCCTGGAAGTGTTCCTTTTTTTGGTTCCTTCCGTTTTGTTCTGGAGCGATAGGCAAAACTTAACTCCAAGGCGAATTTTCATTTACTCCTTCCTGTATGTTCTAGGGGGCACTTTGTACAGGTTTAATGTTTATCTTGTGGCATGGAGCCCGGGAGACAATTGGGTTTACTTTCCTTCTTTTATGGAAACGTTGATAACCCTTGGCATAGTTTCCCTAGAGGTTTTGATATATTTGGTAATAGTAAAGAAATTTCCAGTATTACCAGCTACACAGGGGGTGAAATAAGATGGGAAAGAAAATCAGAATTGACCCCGTAACAAGGATAGAAGGGCACCTCAGGATAGAGGTTGAAGTGGACAATGAGGTTATAAAGAATGCCTGGTCTTCCTCTCAGATGTGGAGAGGAATTGAAGTAATATTGAAAAATAGAGATCCTGAAGATGCCTGGGTGATTACTCAGAGAATTTGTGGAGTGTGCACTACCGTTCACGCGATAGCATCTGTAAGGTCTGTAGAAAATGCCTTGGGCATTGAGGTTCCTCTAAATGCCCAATATATTAGAAACATAATTATTGGTGCTCATGCACTACATGATCACATTGTCCATTTTTATCATTTATCCGCAGTTGATTGGGTAGATGTAGTTTCCTCCCTTAATGCGGATCCCAGGAAAACAGCTGAAATAGCTCAAAGTTTGTCTGAATGGCCACACAACGGCACTTCTGACTTCAAAGCAGTTAAGAATAAGTTGTCGCAATTTGTAGGAAGCGGCCAGATCGGTCCGTTTGCTAATGGGTATTGGGGACATCCGGCTATGAAACTGCCTCCAGAAGTCAACCTTTTGGCCGTTACCCACTACCTTCAGGCTCTGGAATATCAAAGGTATGCAGACTCTGCTGTGGCCATACTAGGGGGAAAAAATCCTCACATTCAGAATCTGGCAATAGGAGGGGTAGCTAATGCCATAAATCTTGAAAATGAAGCCACGTTAAATATGGAAAAGCTCATGAAGGTAAAGTTTCTGCTCGAGAAGGCTGTGGCCTTTGTAAAGCAGGTTTATCTACCCGATGTCATAGCTATAGCCTCTTTTTATCCAGAATGGCTTGAATATGGGAAAGGAGTGGACAACTATTTGGCGGTTCCTGACATGCCTCTTGATACGAAGGGAACTCTTTTTGACCTTCCAGGCGGGACCATATTCAATGGTGATTTGAACAATGTTACCCCGATAAAAGGTTTTAACGATCCCTATTTTAGGGATAACGTGAGGGAGTCTATTTACCATTCGTGGTACGATGGCAATTGGATGAAGCATCCCTGGGATGAAGAAACAGTTCCCAAATATACGGGTTACGATACCGGCAAGAAGTATTCCTGGACTAAAGCGCCCAGGTTTGTAAAGGAAGAGAAGGTTTATCCTATGCAAGTTGGCCCACTTTCTCAAGTGCTAGTTGGTTATGGTCTGGGACACGATCTTATAAAAAAATACGTCGATTTTGCGACTGAGAAAATTAGGAGCTTAACAGGAAACGACATAAACATAAATCATTTGAAATCTACTGCCGGGAGGCATCTTGCCCGGGCAATAAGGGCTGCCGTTATAGCCGATCTTGTTATGAAACACTGGGAGCTCCTGGTAAATAACATAGCCAAAGGGGACAACACCATTTGGAATGAGTATAAATATCCCACTTCGGAAATTAAAGGTGTTGGTTTTCACGAAGCTCCAAGGGGCACTCTGTCTCACTGGGTGGTGATTTCCAACGGGAAGATAAAAAATTATCAGGCTGTAGTTCCATCAACCTGGAACTCCAGTCCGAGGGATTCTAAGGGAAGGAGAGGACCTTACGAAGAATCATTGATAGGCAATCCCGTTGCAAACATCAAAAAACCTCTGGAAGTTTTAAGAACAGTACATTCCTTTGACCCCTGCATAGCCTGTGCAGTGCACCTCTTTGACCCAACAACCAAAGAAAAGGTTAGGGTTAAGATTCTATGATAGGAGTGGTTGGTCTCGGCAACGTGCTTCTGGGAGATGAGGGTGTAGGGATTGAAATAATCAGGCAATTAAGGGAGTATTATGTTTTAAGTCCACATGTGGATTTAATTGATGGAGGGGTAGGGGGATTCTCTCTACCCTTTCACAAATTTAAAAAGGTAATAATCGTAGATGCAGTCAGGGACAGCAGCAGAAAGCCGGGGGACATCGTTTTACTTTCTAAAGAAGAAATTTTATCCGGTGGCCTGGTTCAAAAACTTTCCATGCACGATGTTTCGCTAGATGAGATATTTTTTTTACTGGCGCTTAGAGATGAGTTGCCCGATGAAATTATCCTTATAGGCATTGTTCCCTTAAATGTTGGGAACATAAAAATGGAGCTTTCTTCTGTGGTGATGAGAAAGATTCCTCACGCAATAGGCAAGATTTGTAAAGTGTTGAATAGGTGGGGAATTACCGTAGAAAGGAGGGATAGAAAATCTGCCTGGGTGTACCCATGAGAGTTCTGGAAGTCAACGCGGATTTTAATGTAGCCGTTGCAGAAGTTTCGGGCTTTAAAAAGGAGGTCAGATTAGATCTGTTGGATGAGGTTAGGGTGGGTGATTACGTTATTGTACACGCTGGGTTTGCAATTCAAAGACTTAGCGAAGAAGATGCCATGGAAACTTTAAGACTGCTTAATGAGATGTTAGACTAAGGAGAAAATGAAATGGATAAGACACCAATTTTTCGATGGAGTGGGGAATATTTTGGATTCATACATAATAATTACCTATTTGACTCGAACGGTAATTATCTCGGCTGGATAGAAGAAGACGGATCTGTTTGGGATAAGGATGGATCTTATCTTGGTGAACTTGTAGAAGGTAATTATATCCTCCGCAAATCTAATAAAATTGAGCCAATTCCAAAAGTTTCAAGAATACCACCCATTCCGCCAATTCCTCCTATACCAGAGATTAACCGGATAGGTAAAATACCTAAAATAGGGTGGGAAGATGCTTTGGATAAATTTAAGGATAATACATAACAAATCGCTCCACCTGACCGCTATTCCGCTGCGCTCCATAGTGGCAGGTAAGCTTGGTCGTTAGACTGAAATTGGATGATGAATGATTATATGACCTAAAACGTTAGCTAAAGATAGAGAGGGAAAATAAAAGAGCGCATATAATAGCATAAAAGCTTGCTTATGTTGGCGAATATTAACATATTCTTGGTAGTTGCTCACCTAATGGCATATGAAGAATTCTTTTGGCACCATAGGGATTCACCACAATAACCTTTCCTTTGTAATCCCCTGTTATTTCTCCTATAATTTGGGCATCTCTTCCATCAGGATGAGATGTTAGTATTCTGATAATATCTTGAGAATATTTCTTATCAACTACGAAAATCATTTTTCCTTCATTGGCTACCTCAAGTGGATCTATACCCAGAAGCTCACTTATGCCCTGAACCTTATTACCTACCGGAATAACTTCTTCATATAAAAGGATACCGAAATCCATTCCCTTGACCAATTCATTTAAAACCCCTGCAACTCCACCTCTGGTGGGATCCCGCATAAACTTCACAGGAATTTCTTCTAACACACTGTTTACGAGATTCCATAGAGGTCTTGCATCACTCACGATAGGGTCATCTTGATTGAGTTCCAACCGAGTTGACAGTACGGAAAATCCATGTTCTCCAATTGTACCGTTTATTACAATTGTATCTCCAGGTTTTATAGCCTTTTTACCCGGAAGATTTTTAATTACCTTTCCTATCCCGGTAGTATTTATAAAAAGCCCAGGGGATTTATTCCCCCGGTTTTCAACAACCTTGGTATCCGCTGCGATCACAGGAATATTTTCTTTTTTAAGGATAACGGCCATGGATGACACAACTTCCTCCAGGCTTTCGATGTCTAGGCCCTCTTCAAGAACAAATCCTACGGAAAAGCACACTGGTTTGGCAGCCATACTTGCAAGATCATTGATTGTGCCCGATACAGACAGGCTTCCTATGTCTCCGCCGGGAAAGAATATGGGATCCACAACGTAAGAGTCAGTAGAGATTACATACTTGCCTTCTGAAGCGAAGAATACTCCTCCATCATCGCCTTTTTTTAGCTCTTCAAAGTGGAAATACCTGTGAAACAAATTTTCTATGAGCGTGTGAGTGAGTCTTCCTCCACTCCCGTGAGAAATAAGAATTTTTTCCTTCATCATATTAGTCCTTTTGGGTTTTTTAATGATGGTCATATTTGTAATAGGCAGCACAACTTCCTTCCGACGAAATCATGCAGGGACCTTTGGGGGAGGCAGGCGTGCACCCCTTTCCAAAGAGAGGGCACTCATAAGGAAAGGCCTTTCCTTTTAATATATCCCCACAAAGACATGCTGGATTTTCTTGAGTTGTTATACTGTCAACTTTTATATGGTTTAAAATGTTGAAATATTTAAATTCTTCCTTTACCATAAGCCCACTTTTTTCCACAGTGCCCAGTCCTCTCCATGTAACGTCGGCAACTTGAAATACGGTAGATATCACCTCTCTTGCCTTCCTGTTACCATCATATTTTACAGCTCTAGGATAAGCATTAGCGACTTTTGGCTTGTTTGTGGCTATCATTTTCAGGAGTTCTTTTATTGCAATTAGAATATCCAGTGGTTCAAACCCCGACACAACGCAGGGAATACCATAAGTTGCAGGGATAAATTCAAAGATTTCATAGCCTATTATGGTGCACACGTGACCTGGCAGAATAAACCCGTCAATCTTTGATTCGGGATCATCTAATATGGCCCTTATTGCAGGCGGAATTAACCTATTACCTTCCAGTATAAAAAAGTTTTTAAGCTTTTTCTTTTTAGCATCAAGCAGGGTTATTCCAATGGACGGTGCTGTGGTTTCAAATCCTATTGCAAGAAGAACCACCTTTTTTTCTTTATGTTTCTCGGCCAGATTCAGTGTTTCAACAGGGGAATAGATTATCTCAACCTTACCTCCTTTTGCTTTAGCAGTTTCCAGAGAACTGTCCGTTCCAGGAACTCTCATCATATCCCCAAAGGTTGCTACTATAATGTCTTTTTTTTCAGTAAGCTTTATTGCTGTATCAATAAAAGATGTAGGGGTAACGCACACGGGGCAACCGGGACCAGAAAGGAGCTTAATATTTTCAGGCAAAAGAGCATCTATACCAAATCTTTTTATAGCCATTGTGTGTGTCCCACACACCTCCATTAGATTTATTTCACCATCGGTAGATATTAATTCTATTTCTTTCACCACCTTCCTTATGGCAGTTGGATCTCTGTAAGGGGTAATTGTCTTCACTCTCTGCTCCTTAAAGCCCCTATAACTGCCTGTCCAAAGGAAATTCCACTGTCGTTTATGGGAATTGTTGAATTGAATATCACTCTAAAACCATTTTCTTTCAATAATTTCAGAGTGTTTAAAAGTAAGTATCTGTTTTGGAATACTCCACCACTTAGAACCACATGATTTATTCCTTTTTCGTCTCTAATTTTTTGTGCCACATTTAAAATCCATCTCGCTAAAGTATTGTGGACTCGAGCAGAGATTTTATGTGCGGCAACACCTCTATTTTGCTCCAGGAGTATTTCTTCAATTAGATGATAGGGGTTGAGGTTCAAATTGCTTATCGGTGTGTAATAAAAACCTTCTTCGTGTTTGTCCGCAAGTGTTTCAAGCTCAATTGCTGCCTGTGCTTCGTATGTAATTTTATCTCGTATGTTAAGCAAAGAAGCCACAGCGTCCAGAAGTCTTCCTGAGCTGCTTGTTAGGGGATGTTTTGAAAGAGCTAGCACCTTCAGAAAGTCGTTCACGGGAATGCTTTTTCTACGTATGGCTATCCAGTTGCTTTCTAAAGCCTTATCTCCAAGGACGTTAAACAATAGGGAAAAGGCTATTCTCCAGGGTTCCTCAATTCCCTTATCTCCCGTGGGCAGCCAGAAATAGTCTATATGGGCAATTCTTTTGAGTTTGTCCTCTTTACCCCAAAATATTTCTCCTCCCCATATATTTCCATCCAGTCCGTATCCAGTTCCATCGAGTGCTACTCCAATAAAATCTTCGTAGAAATTGTGTTCTGCTGCCGCGCTCATAAGATGGGCAATGTGATGTTGAACCTTAATAAGCCGACAGTTCAATTCAGCACTTATTTGCTCAGCTAATATAGTGGTTGGATAATCTGGATGAAGATCGCACACGACACAATCTGGTTTGAATCCATAAAGTTTCCTAATGTGTTCCAGCACTTCCATGTAGAAGTTCAGGTTATCTGGGTTGCTCAAATCTCCAAAATATTGACTTACTATTGCCTTATCATCTCTCACAAAGGTAAAGGTGGCCTTAAGCATTCCTCCCAGGGCCAGTACAGTTGTTTTGGATTTGAACCCAAGATCCATGAGGGAGGGTGTATATCCTCTGGCACGCCTTAATATCATTGGCGTACTTTGAATAATTCTGATCACAGAGTCGTCTATTCTTATGTGAATATCTCTATTGTGAAGCAGAAAGTAATCAACAAGTGAACGAAATAGTTTTAAGGCATCTTCATTTTTATGAAGAATAGGGGTTCCACTGGGATTTCCGCTTGTCATTACGAGAGGACCTTTAAATTCCTTCAGCAGAAGATGATGTAATGGAGTATATGGCAGCATTATTCCTATTTCGTCTAAATATGGAGCAATGAGCGGAGAAATGGAGGAGTTTTCTTTCTTTTTAGCAAGGACAATGGGAGATTCACAGCTATTTAATATTTCTTTGTCTTTTTTCTCAAGAAAAGCCAGTTCTGTTGCCGTTTCCATGTCAGGTACCATAACGGCCAGCGGTTTATCTCTTCTTTTTTTGATAGACCGAATCCTTTCGACAGCCCTATCGTTTCGTGCATCACATGTCAGGTGGAATCCACCAAGGCCCTTCAAGGCCAAAAGAGCTCCCTCTTTGAGCTTTCTCGATACGAAGGAAATGGGCTCTGCCACATGCAATTTATTTCCTTCCGAGTCCAGAAGCTCGATGGAGGGACCGCAATTGGGGCAGGCATTGGGTTGAGCATGGAATCTTCGATTTAAAGGGTCAAGGTATTCATTTTCGCAGCTATCACACATTACGAATTTGTTCATTGTAGTTGCAGGTCTGTCATAGGGAATATCCTTTATGATCGTATATCTTGGCCCACAGTTTGTGCAATTTATAAAAGGATATCTAAAACGCCTGTCCCTTTTGTCAAGAAGCTCTTTTATGCAATCGCCACAAGTTGCTATATCTGGCGGGATAAAGGCTTCTCTTTTTTCTTCTTTCCGACTTGGAACGATTTTGAATGAGTTAAAATGCCTTGTAGGAGCACTTTCACAAATAATTTCTTTTATTTTCGCTCCTCTAGGGGCTTTTAGTTTTATGTCTTTCAAGAAATTGGCAAGTGACTTTTCCGTTCCTTCGGCTTCTACAATCACCCCGGAGGAATTATTGGAAACAGTGCCGTTTATTGAGTGTCTGAAGGCCAGTCTGTATATGAAAGGCCTGAAGCCAACTCCCTGCACAATTCCTTTTATCGTAATTCTTTTTGAAACCTTCATCTTTCATCCGAGCCCCATAATTAAGCAACTATATGCTACTTGTTGTCAGTTGCTCAAGCAAGATAATATTCGGTTGACATAAACATTGTCAGTTGATAGAAGAAATGCCTCAATATGAGGAATCCGCTTGGATCCCAAAAGTCCGGGACCGAGACGGGGTTAGGTTGGCAATGGAGGCCTTCCGCTTTCGGTCGCGGAAGGCCTTTTTGTTTGGAGGTTGCAGATGCAAGTTGTAGCCGATGTTAAAGAAATGCAGCGTTTATCAGAAGTGTGGAGGCGAGAAGGCAAAATAATCTCCTTTGTGCCTACCATGGGTTATTTGCATGAGGGCCATCTTGCCTTGATGAAAATGGCAAGAAAAAAGGGGGATGTTCTGGTTATAAGCATTTTTGTTAATCCTACTCAGTTTGGCCCCGGCGAGGATTTTGAAAGATACCCCAGGGATATGGAAAGAGATAAGCAGTTGGCCGAATCTGTTGGGGTTGATGTTATCTTTGCTCCCGAAGTACAGGATATGTACCCTGAGGGTTACCAGACCTTTGTCGAGGTTATTGAGATCACCAAGCCTCTTTGCGGAAGGAGCAGGCCAGGTCATTTCAGGGGCGTTACAACGGTTGTTGCGAAACTTTTCAACATTGTAAAGCCTCATGTTGCTGTTTTTGGCGAGAAAGACTTCCAGCAGCTCCAGGTTATTAGGAGAATGGTTAAGGATTTAAATATGGATGTCGAGGTGTTAGGCCATCCTATTGTCAGGGAAAAAGACGGGTTGGCCATGAGCAGTCGAAATGTTTACCTGTCTCCGGAGGAACGGCAGGCGGCTCTAAGAATCAGCCGCTCTCTCGGTGTTGCTAGAGAATTAGTTGCCCAGGGAGTAAGGGAGGCTCCTGAGGTTCTACGTAAAGTGCGGGAAGTATTAACGCCAGATGAAGGATTAAAGATTGATTATGTGGAATTAAGGGACCCTGAAACCCTGAAGGAAGTTTCTCACATAAACGGTCCAACTCTTTTAGCTATTGCTGCTTTCGTTGGCAAAGCTCGGCTAATTGATAATGCGATTATCAGTCCGATTGAAAATTAGTGCAAGGAGGAATTTTATTGATGACTCGCGTTATGATGAAATCCAAATTGCATAGAGCAACCGTAACCGAAGCTAATCTCGAATATGAAGGAAGTTTAACCATCGACGAAGAACTTATGGAAGCTGCTGATATCC
>JALXAE010000163.1 GCA_026992355.1 Syntrophobacterales bacterium
ATATTTATTCTTTCTTCCTCTAACTGAACCGAAATACCAAAGTACAAATATGGCCCTTTTGAATGAACAATGATTCCTTTTGTGAAAAAACCTTCCACGACATGCAAAAAAAGGAATTATTTAAACTTAAAGCGTGCTAGGCTCCGTGTCACTCCGTTTCTTCGGAGGCGCTATTTTATCAAGCACCTTCTCGTAGTAATACTGACCTTCTTCAAGAAGGGGAGAAACACGGCGCATTACATTAAGTTTCATTATCAGGTAGTTTAATTTTTTGATTTGCCTGTACTTTTCCTGAGTGTCTTTTATACCTGAAAGCAATTCCTCGGTAGTCTGGATTTCTTTTTTTAGTTCCAGTTCGGGAGGAAGACAGCCGGCATTTTTGAGGATTTTGTGAGCTATCCTAAGTTCAGGAGCAATGTGGCTATCGTTTTCAAGTTTAATTGGTTTGCCCTTACCCGGAAGATTGTCAAATTCTCCCCTCTGAATGGCTTCCCTTATTCTTTCTTCAGCAATTTTTTCATAAACAAGAAAAAAATTGCTCATACAGGAGGTCTCCTTGTGGTAATAAATTGGGTGGAGGTGATTCGTCTGATGAATAACATTCTTTGTTTGTGGTCGCAAGACTTTAAACCTCTAAAGAGAGACATCAAGCAGATAATAGTTGTGGGGTGTGGTAAGTTTGGCATGAAAGCCGTTGAAAGGCTTACCGTCAGACTGCAGAATACCCAATTCCTTGTGATTGATTCCAAAGCAGAGAAATTGGAACATCTTTCCCATCGGTTTCCTCAGGTAAAAACGGTTTTGCAAGATGGGGCAGAATATCTTTTAGATGCGGACATAAATTCGGAATCCTGGGTTGTTCCTGCAGTGCCTGCACATCTTGCTGCTGAGTGGCTTATAGTAAAGGCTGGAACCTCCGGTAAATTCAACCTCTCCAGAGGCAAAATTCCGGAAGAGGTTGTTAAAAATGTTCCCAATCCTATGGAAGGGGCGGGGGGTGATTTATATTGCAGCTTTGCTACCTTCTTTTGTCCGGACAATTGTTCGGAACCGGAAGAGATTTGCACGTACACGAAAGAGCCAAGGAAGGGTAACCTTTTCGAAGTTATTGCCCGGGCAATTCCGTCGAACTGCTGGGGTGTGGTTTTCAGAAGCTTTCAGCTTGCGCCCGGAGTGGGCGGATATCCGGTTAAAAGCCTATTTAAAGCTTACGATTTCATCGAAAATATGGACATCGGCAAGTCCGTAATCATTGCGACAGCTTGCCGATGTCATGGGGTAGCTACTCTTTTGAAGATTGCCTAGTCTTTTTATGACATTCTGCACAGGTTATTGGTCCTGATTTAAACCCGTTTCTCAAAAGATTTCGGTGGCAGTTTATACACTGAAGATGGAAAGCCTCTTTTGGGGGAAGGAGGCCCTTTTTAACCCCGTGACAAGAAAGACAGGGTTCTCCCTCGCTCCCCGTGTTCACACCATACTTGTCAAAATCATGATGGCACCTTGTGCATTCAATATTATCTTCGTGCTTTGCATGGGGAAAGGTAACTATAGGCCTTTCGTGTTTTCCGAGTTCCTCGTGGTTCATGTGAATAACATCTTCCTGACCGTGTGCCAAAGTGGGTATCAAAAAAAGCAAAAAACTCGCGAGAACAACAATGTGGGATTTACTCTTCATCATGGATACACTTCTCCTCATGAATACTGAAATTTATTTTTCTTCACCCGCAGATGTTTGCTGTTCCAGGCTCAGCCTTTGATCCGGGGATGTAACAATGGCTACAGGACAAGGCGCCCTTAAACTCACCTGTTTTGCCGTTTCACCAAGCCTTGGTTTTTCCAGGTCGAATCCGTTCTTGGGATCTCTGATGGAGTAAGGTCCCATAACAATCATATCCACTTTTTCTTTTCTTGCCATACGAACAATTTCAATCCACGGGATACCACTTCGGGCCTCAACTCGCATTTTTGGAGCAGGTTGGTTTTCAAGTTTTGCCGAGTAGTACTTCTGCAGGCTGGTGCGCAGTTTATCGAACACTTCCTTAGAAGCCCATGTTTCGCCGTCTGCTGTAATTATCTGGCCAGAATAGCGATGCCTTGACTCAAGCACGTGGTAAATAATGAGCTCAGCATCACATTCTCTAGCCAGATCTACTGCAGCTTTGAAGGCATAATCTGAGCTGGCGTAAAGGTCTGTGCAAAAGAGTATTTTGTGTTCTTTGTGCAGGTGACGATATCTTGCCTCGCATTCACATGCAATAAGCCTCTCCCAGTTTTTTTTGGCAATCTTGAACCTTTCCTCATAATCTTGTTCGGGTTCATTGTCAGCTCGCAAGATGCTCCATGCACACTTCCTGCAAAATGTTTCATTTTCATTGATTGTATTGTTACATATTGGACAGTTCATTTTTTAACCCTCTTCGTTTTGACTTTCAGGGTTTGGTTTTAAATGCTCCGGAACAACCATTGTCTCTATAATTAGTTCCTTTAAAGAAACGACCCTAACACCCAAATCATATTCCTTATTTAAATCGTTTAATTGGTCGTAGCAATTATGGCATGGAGAGATAACAATTTTTGCTTCAGTTGCTCGAATCTGCTCGGCCTTGATGCGCCCCGATCTCATACGCCTTTTGCGATATGGGCCTCCCATGGGGATAAAACCGCCACCGCCACCGCAGCAATGATTGTGGTCTCTGTTGGGCGACATATCCCGAAAGTCGTTGCATATTGCTCTCACTATTTCTCTACCTTGCTCCCACAACCCGGCATTACGGCTGACATTGCATGGATCCTGATAGGTTACCGGAAGGTCGATCTTTTTAGAAGGATCAATTTTTATTCTTCCGTCCCTAATGTATTCGTAAAAGAGCTGTACGGAGTGAACAATAGGTACTGGTGGTTTACCATTTCTATAATTGGCAAGATAGGGCCCTTCGTAAGCGGCAGATCTCATGGCATGACCACACTCGGTTATGAGAATAGCTTCCACCTCTAGCTCTAGAGCCTTTTTGTACATTGCATCCACAACTTTTCCTGCCAGTTCTTTGTTGCCTGCATACATTGCCAGATTTGTGCAATCCCACCCAGTTGTAGGAATTGTCCAACTTTCTTCTGCGACAGTGAATATTTGCGCAGCCATAGCAAGGTCTTGGGGATAGAACATAACTTCTCTGGGGTTTATCGTGTACATGTATTTAGCCCCGGAGGTATCTATGGGGATGGTCACATTTTTGATTTCGTCTCTTGCTTCCTCTGCCATCCACTCACATGTTTCCACCAAATCTTCAACTGTGACAGCCATTTGATTACCGAATTGTTCATAGTTGGGTAGAGTCCTAGCTAGTCCTTCGGGAATCAGTCCCTGAGAAAAGCAAATAGACCTTACGATTGCTATCATTGCTGCTATGTCAATTCCAAAGGGGCAATAGAGAGAACACCTTTTACACAGAGTACACTCCCCCCATGCAATATCATGACATTCCCTTAAAAATGCTTCATCGACTTTTCCTTTTTTTTTGTAGAGAGTGCCAAGAGTTCTTTGAAATTTGTAGGCGGGAGCGTATTTAGGATTTTTGTCGTTCGCCAGAAAGAAAAAACATGCTTCTGCACACAGTCCACATCTAGAACAGATACTCAGCCAGCTTCTAATCCTTGCACCGTTGTTCTTGTCGAGAATCTCACGGATTTTGGAGATATCTATCTTGATGTTATTCTCGGTCATGATTTTCCTCCAGTAAAATAGTGCTTGTTACCAGCATCTGGCTCCTCTGCGAGCTCCCATTTCAAAACCAATAAAGGATCTTGTGAAAAGGTAGAGAATCATGTGAGCTAATTTGGAGAAGGGTAACAGAATTAGAAGTAATTCCGCAGATAGAAGATGCAGGACTATAATCACTTTGTAGGGTCCTATTTGATGATAAGCTAAAAGGCCAGTGATAAAGGGAAGGGAGCTTAAAATCAATAAGGTGTAGTCCCACCATGTTGATAGGAACCTGACTTCAGGCCTTGCAATGCGACGCCACATTAAAAGAGCTGCAGAAATTATAAAGACAATGGTCAGCAAATCGGCTGTGCTGTCGCTTATTGAAGGCAGGCTAAAACCCCACGCATTTTGTAGAAGAACGTTATGAGCTGAGAGCAGGAAAGGAAGAACTAAAAATATGGCATGAAATAGAAAAACTGCCAGGGAGAATAGAGGCTGTTGTCTCCAGCCTTTTGTTCCCAGAGGAATGAGCCATCTGATGATGGATTTTATTCCCCATGTCCAATCCATGTGATTATAGAAAGGACGATCTCTTTCGAGGCTGATTCCAAAGAGAAAAACGCACCTGACTAACAAACCCAAAATAAAAACACTGAAAGCTATCCAGGTGCCCCGAGAAAGCAGCACATCATAGGCATAATCCCAGTTCATAAAATTACCCCTCCCTACAAAATATAGAACCTAAAAAAACTCTTCAAAAACTCGCGGAATATTATTCAGTTTGAAGTACCCAGTCAACTAAAAGACCATTCTTTTGCGGGTGCTGAATGCAATTTAAGAAGCAAAGGAGAGAAAATTAAGAAAATTTTTGCTTCGTATGGTTTAAGAGGAGCAGCTGTGCGTCTCTTTGGATGTCGGACACACAGCTGCACTTATGTTCCTTGCATTACTGTTTTGTTGCTTGAAAGACTTCTTTGGGAGGTGTGGTGTTTCCTGTAGCATTTGGGAAATTGGTAGCTTTGTAAGCCTTCTTACCGGTTTTTAGAAGCTTTTCAGCTTCTTCCATAAAGGAGTTAAATCTGTGTTTGCATTCGTAAAAGCCATGCCACCATGCATAGTCTGGCGCCATCATGGCAGCTCCCATCCTGGCTCTACGACCTTCATGATGCCACAACTCGTAAAATTCAACTTCCAATCTTTCGTCAAAAAACCTTGACTTATCAAGTAATCCTTTAGCATACAGTTCGTCAAAAACCTTCTTTGCCGGTTTGAAGTACACATCGTTATATTCATTTATGACTTTGTCCAGTTTTGCATAGTGATCCTCAACCCAAGTTTTCCCATGACATTGCATACAAATTGCCTTCATCTTTTCTCGTTCAACCTGCCAGTTGGTCTTTGCGGGGAAGGCCTTAAAATCTGATGGTCTTACCGTAAGCGGTGCCTGAAGTTCCCAGGACAGACGCTCGGTGACATCGTGAGTAGTCAATACCGTTCCGGCCCCCGACATGTGGCATGACGCACATGTCGGTCCTCTATAATCAACGCCAGCCGTCCACGTACCAGGCGCAGCGTTCCAGTTATACTGATCGCCAAATGCTGTATAAATATCGCCATGCTTGGATTCCATGTAAATTTCTATCTGAGGGTGGTCGGGGCCGAGGTGGCATTGGCCGCAGGCTTCGGGTTTTCTGGCTTCCATAACAGAAAAGCGATGCCTGGTGTGACAACTTGTGCAGCTTCCACGGCTGCCATCTAAGTTGATTCTTCCAACGCCA
>JALXAE010000164.1 GCA_026992355.1 Syntrophobacterales bacterium
CTTTAGGTACAGAAAGCATGGATGAAATGGGGAGCACCATATTATCGGCAGGGCTCCAGAATTGAATACCCTTGAAAGGCGGATTATCCAGTATAGATACACCTTTCAACAATGACGGATCTTCGTAACTCAAAGATCTTGCCAGTTTACCAGAGGTAAAAACCGTCAGTTTACTTCCCCGAAATGGAGTTCCAAGTGTTATAACTCCCTTTACCTTCCACCCCTTGGTAACATACACATAAGCAATAAGGCCCGCCAAAATTCCGCCAAGACTATGTCCGATAAATATTAAAGGCAGTTGCTTGTCTATTTTATCTTCCATGTAATTGGCTAAATACTGAGCTACCCTGTCAAATGTGCCCTTCCGACAAGAATAGCCTACCGCAAAACAATTAAATCTTTTCCTTGGCAAAATAAACATTAATATCAACCACGCGGAAGGATTATGAAAAAGGCCATGAATCATCACCACATTTGCCACAGGTTTATCTTTGGACAATCTTACCCACAACCCTTTTCTGAGCCCAAAAGGATAGGTAAGTACTAAAACAGGAAGAAATAATATACTTGTGAAAAGCCCAATAAAAAAAGTCCTTCTTGGATCTGCCCCGAGCAATAATTTCGACTGCTTATCATTTGCTGTTTCGTACCAGTAAAACATGTAGGTTAAGAGAGGAAATCCTACCCAAATTATTACACAGATAATTCCAATGTATTTTAAAGCATTCATAATCACCTATAATGCTCTGGCCACCGTAACACCAAATACCTGTCCTGCCCCCGCACGTTTCAAAGTCCTGGCTATCTCCACAATGGTGGTCCCAGTAGTTACCACATCATCGACCACCAGAATAGTCCTGTCTGCAATCTGATCAACTCTGCTTGCAGGAACCTTAAAAGCCCTCCTCAGATTCCTTCGTCTTTCCTTACCCGAAAGCTTCACCTGTGGAACAGTGTATCGTACTCTTTCTACTCCATTTTTCAAAAAAGGAATGTTCAGTCCCCTGGTCAATTCTTTAGCAATCAAAACCGACTGATTGAACCCTCTTTCAGCAAGCCTTTTGGGATGTAATGGAACCGGCACAATTGCATCTATTTTCTCGTTTTGAAAAAAACTATACACACACTGACTGAGTACAGATGCCAAGGGCCTTACAAGGCTTAATTTATTATAGAATTTTAAGTTAACAACGGATTTTGCAATAATACCTTCATAAACGCAGGCAGACCTTAGTCGAGAAAAAGGTGGTGTGTCAATCATGCAGCCCTGACATATTGTGCCTTCAATTGGCCTGCCGCAAACTTTACATAATGGCGGACGAATCCACGGCAGTTCTTTCCAGCACTTTTCGCACCAACCGATATTGTTAGTTTCACTGTAAACGAACTTCCCACACTTTGGACATTTGTTAGGTGCACAAAAATCCAACAAACAGGATAAGATACTTCTAACTGAAAAACTTTCTCTTTTCTTCTTCAATAACATCAATAATTTCATATAAAATATGAGGCAGTTTCCTTATCACCCGTTCCCATGACACCGTCTGAGGCGTTTCGAACAGCTGTTCTCTGCTTTTGCGGGCAACCTCAGATATCTTTGCAAGTAACCCATCCTTTACAAAAGGCTGGAATTCCTCATGACCCGCAACAAAGGACACAAAGCGATCCGATAACCTATAAGGAGAAATTAACAAATCACCGGCATATAAAAGGGCATCTTTAAATACTTCATGTACTATCCCCTCCTCTTCGTTAGGATCATAATCAAGTCCGCAAAAGGCAGCATTATCAGAATACATTTTTATAAGATTGTCAGCCACATTGAGATAAGTAACCGTCAAATCTCTTACAAAATGGTCTGATATTTCCAAACCCTCTTCTATAACTAGCGAGCTCAAAAGAGTCGTCGTTATGTCCACGGCCATTTTATAAAGGCCCTTTTCTCTGTTTCCTGCCGATATGGGTTGATGCTTGTGATCAAAGGGTTCATAGGATATTTCCACCTGAGCGATATTTGTCGCCTTACGATAAACCTCAATCAGAGTAAAAATTTCGACACCCCAATTCATCGCAAAATGCATTCTTTTCAACAGACTCGAATCAAACACAACTTCACCAGAAAGCTGATAATTAAAGTTCAACAAAAAATCTACCATACGAAGAACTTTTTCCTCCTTTGTTTCGGTAAACTTTCTTTTGAGAGCAATAAGGAGAGGATCTAGAAGCAGTCTCTTCACTCGACCGTAAAATCTACCATTTTTGAGGCGAGCGTAGTAGGCTTTTGAAAATTGGTAATTTAGCACCTGAACGGGATAGAACAATCTATCAAGTTGGTCGCAAGTAAAGGTTCTAATATCGGCATCTATTATACCGACAGTTTCTGCTCCCAAGGCAAGGGAAAGTCCAAAGGACATGAACATGTTGCGGCCTTTTCCCCTGACATCCAAGCCAAATCCAGCGTCGGACAATTTATTGTAAATTTCAGAAAATCCATTGCCATCGTTGTGCTGGATCAAACAGTTCTTCAACTCATATTTTCTTATCAAATCTGCCAAGTAACGCGCCTCATCTTCTGTGGCCATATCAAGCCCAAAAATAATTTGGGATAAATAAGTGGCATGACGTAGCTCATTCAAAATATTCTCAAAAACAGGTCGATTCTCGTCCAGCGTAAATTCAGTAGCCAATAAAGGGATAACTAAAACGGCTTTTTTCCACCGAGAATGGTGTTCCAATTCCTTAAGCATGGATGGCTGATTCTTGGTTAGTAAATAAAAGGTGGTTATTTTCGTATGCCTTTGCGCAAAATTTGACATTAATCACTCCTTCATCCAGCAATTTCTATTAATTTTCGCAGCATGGCATAAGAGCCAACCACAGCTGCAGCAATGTCATCTACTCGACCTACCTCAACATTTCCTACAAAAAAAATGGGCACAAACCCGAAAGGCTTCGATGCCTTTATATCATTTTCGAGATCATTCCCCACAATCCAAACATCCTGTGGCTTCAACCCTGCTCTTAAAATTTTCGTTTCAACATACCTAAAAAAATGAGGGTCCGGTTTAGCAAAACCCAATTTATACGACAGGATAACGAAATCGTAATGGAGGTAACAACTTAAATCCAGATTGAGCACCCAACTAAGTATTGGAAGAGTATAAAATTGAGCATTGGATACTATGCCAATAGAAATGGAAGTTTCCTTCAGAAACCTCCACAATTCAACTATGCCGTGAAAAGGTCTAACCGGGTTAGCTATTAATTCTCTGTACAGAGCAATTTCTTTTACAGAAAGACGGCTGGCCTTCTTTTCCTCAACCGTTTCACTTAGAATATCCTGCCATATCTTTTCTATTACTACTTCCCCTCTACCAATACCCAGCCTACTGCATCTTGAATGTTCCTCTGCTATCTTTTTAAAAAAGAGCTCATGCCACCTTTCGCCAATGGAAGAACTTAAGCCAAATTTGACTGAAGTTTTAACAAAACTGTCGGGAGCGCTTTTAAGTTCAGTTTGAGCCTCCAAATCTCCAACTGACGATGCAAGTAACGTATCGTATATATCAAACAAAATAACCCTTGGGTTGTTCAGCTCTTCAAATATTTCCAGCACATTTTTTCCCAAGATTGGCGATGGCTTGCTAAAATCTGAAAAAATTTGGCCATACATGTTTACCCACCTACTTATACCCACCCTCCTAAAAGAGGTCTCAGATAAAGAGGATCAAGAAACTGTTCCATTATCCGCGAAGAAATATTTGATTCCTCGCCATTCATCGAATTACTTTCTACAACTGGGGAAAGTACAGATGAAAAGGCTTCCAAAAGACGGATTGAATGGGCTTCAGGTCCCAGAACTGAATCCACCTTTGAAAAAAAATCATTATCAGCTTTAGCTGGAGGTTTAGGTAAATCATTAATGATCGATATTTCATTTAATAGGCACACATCCTTAAGTTTCCTGCAAACCTCGACTTGACGCTTTAAATCCAAAGCAGCAAAATCAACAAGTTCAGAACCGTAAACCTCTTTTAATCGAAAGATAAAACGTTCTTTTGCCTTTGGGCTCAAGTAAACCAGTTTGTCTATTGCATTCAACAGGACTTCGCCGGACTTTATAAATTTGCTTCGTGTGCGTATATCAAGGGGAACTAAAAATTCATCGTATAGAGCATGAACAGGAAAGCCCAAGGGAACGAAATCATCAGTGATAAAGGAAATGTTTCTTCCTGTTATGGGAATTCCATTAAGTAATCCTTCAAGAAAAGCAAAACCAAAGCCTTCCAAAAAAGACGTTGTTACTACTGCTTCACAGGCATAGAGCAAATCATCAAAGGAAAAAACCCTACCCACGAGATAATCACCAAAACCAATGACAGCAGGAAATTTCAACTCTCTGACGATTTCTTTAATCGAATTAGCGTATTCCATTTCCTGAGCAGACGTTGCATCCAGTGTTATTAACACATTTTTGGGTTCGCTGTGCATTAGAGCAAGTAAGATGCCTTCTAGAACATTTTTCCTTCTTATAAGTCTTATCGGCATTACCCAATTTCCCGCATTGCTGAAAAAGGTATATTTATTAATTTCAGCATAATGAGCGATGGATGAAATAATAGTAGATGCTGGAAGGTTTTCTGTGCCTTTGTCTTTTTGTTGCTGGGTAAAAACCACGTTAGGCAACCAAAATACTCTGTTACCGGCCAGACCTGCTCTTAAGGTGCGAAATTTGTCAGCACTATTTAGCAAACCATAACACACATTCGGATAGACAGGATAAAAATTATTAAGTCCCCCACCTTTCCAGCAGGTTTTCAATCTCAGTAGATTCTCAATCCGTCCGCATTCAGCAAAATCGTGAATATGATAAAGAAATCCGTAGGGTAGGCCTCTTTCCACTGCCAAACGAGCAGCCTCATACCAGGCTGCTGTAACTAAAGGATTTTTGCCCAGAGTCGGATTATGAAGCCAGTAAATAGAAGGGTTATTCCCACCTACTTTAAGCAAATATGAAGCTAGCTCGAAACTTTCCTTTCTAAAACTATTTTCATCAGGCCATTTTTTATCGGAATAATCCAGCCTTGGATCTATATGAACAGATATTTCCGGCGTTTCCATGGAATTAACAAAAGAATCAACCCCGTTCTTTCTTCCGCAAAGGAAAATCAGAGAATAATTTGCAAGATGACCTGTCACTCTTAAAGCCTTTAGGCTTCCCAAAATAGCCGATCTTACGCCACCTCTCAGGAAATGATAATGAAAGATAATTAAATTGATTTTTTTTTCCATAATTCACCTTGATTCCGAATAAATTTATGAAAGAATATAACCGATTTGAGTTTTCTTTTTCAATGTAGAGAGTGATTTTGTGTTTTTCGCAAAACCTCTACCGAAAACCAGAATACAAGGAGTATCGAGAGATCAATGTTAAAAATAGGCTTTGTATCCACAAGGTTTGCAGGGGTAGATGGTGTATCTTTAGAAGCCAGTAAATGGGCAGAAGTGCTAACAAGAGCTGGGCACAAATGTTATTGGTTTGCTGGGCTAAATGATAGAAACCCTGAAGACAGCTATACCGTTCCCGAAGCCTTCTTTTGTCATCCGGATATTGAATGGATCAATAAAATGGTTTTCGGTAGAACCAGCAGAAGCCCCGAGGTTACTCGGAAGATTCACGAACTTAGAGACAAATTGAAACACCACCTTTACGAATTCATAAAAAGGTTTTCCATCGACCTGCTTATAATCGAAAACGCCCTAACAATCCCGATTAATATCCCTTTGGGACTTGCCATTACTGAACTTATAGCCGAAACCGCCATACCTTCAATAGCACATCACCATGATTTCTACTGGGAAAGGAGTAGATTTTCTGTAAACACCGTTGGAGATTATTTGAACATGTCCTTCCCGCCTCACCTTCCATCCCTTCGCCATGTTGTAATAAACAGCGCAGCCCAGGAGGAGCTAGCCCATAGAACCGGTATATCCTCAACCATTATTCCGAACGTTATAGAATTCGAAAAACCCCCGGATGTAGACCCTCAAAAAACCCGGAAGTTTAGGCAGCATATAGGAATTTCAGACAAGGACTTCATGATATTACAACCAACTAGAATTGTTCAGAGAAAAGGAATCGAATGGGCAATAGAGCTGGTTAAGGACTTGAATGACCCAAGGTGCAAATTGGTTATTACTCACGAGGCGGGTGATGAGGGCTATGAATATGCCGAATGGTTGAAACAATTTGCTGAGGAAGCCGGCGTGGAACTTATTATGGTTGATATGAAAATTGCCGATCCGTGGGCTATAAAACAAAACGGCAACCACAACATTGAAGACGTTTACACCCTATGGGATATTTATCCACATGCTGACTTCATTACATACCCAAGTCTATACGAAGGCTTCGGAAATGCTTTTTTAGAAGCAATCTACTTTAAGAAACCAATGTTAATTAATCGATACGCAGTTTTTGTCAGAGATATAGAACCACTAGGGTTTAGACTGATAGTAATGGACGGATTTTTGACAAAGCATAATGTAAATGCCGTAAAAAAAGTATTGTATGACAAATCCTTTTGCCAGGACATGGTTGAACACAATTACAACATAGCCAAAAAGCACTACTCCTATGAGGTGCTAAGAAAAAGATTGCAATCTATCTTAATATATTTCTTCGGGAACGAATTAGTGTAACTTGTACTCAAGGAGTAACGGGTGACGACCAAACAACACATCCCCCCTGAAGAAAGATTGATTTTAGCTCTGGATTTGCCCTCCTTTGATGAAGCCACAAAATGGGTCAACCGACTTCGTGGGAAAATCAAGTTTTTTAAAATAGGACTTCAGCTATTTTTAAATTCCCACTTCAGGCTTGTAAATATAATAGCAGATTACGGTGCTAAAGTATTCTTGGATTTAAAACTGCACGATATACCTAACACCGTAAAAAACGCTATCGAACAAATCAACAATTATCCTGTTGAATTTACGACTGTACACTGTGAGACGGGAATTTTAAAAGCTGCCGTGAATTCAGCTCGCGAAGTAAAGATCATTGCTGTAACGGTCCTCACTAGCATGGATGATAACGATTTGAAACTTCTGGGCACGTCTCACAGTCTGGAAAATATTGTTCTGAATAGAGTTAAGTTAGCAAAACAAATTGGATGCCATGGAATTGTAGCTTCCGGAAAAGAAGTTGCTAGAATAAAGGAAGTCGTAGGGCAGGATATGTTAATAATTGTGCCTGGAATTAGACCGAAAACCTATAAAGCTACTGATGATCAAAAGAGAGTTGTTTCTCCGGAAGAAGCAATAAGAGCTGGAGCAGACTATATCGTAATAGGCAGACCCATATTAAACTCGGCATCTCCAGAAGAATCCATAGAAAAAATATTTGAAGAAATAAGTAACAATTTGTTGTAAAGCACTGTAGGTCTTTACAAAACCATTAAAACTTTTTCAACTACTATGATTCCAACCCTACTATTTGGAAAAAAGAAAAACGAAAGAAAAGAAAAAATCATCCATCCTTCAGAAGTAAAAGAGGGAATGCTTGTAAAAATACCTATCTCGTGGTTTCGTCACCCATTCCTGACATCTAACGTTAAAATTAAAAACAAAAACCAAATAGAAAAGATAAAAAATTTAGATATCCCCTATGTCATTTGCATATACGACGAGGAAAAAGACCTTGTTAACGGCAAATCGGCAGATCCGTGCAATGATACCGACGAGCCATTAGTCGAACCAAACCTGGAAGCAGTGCCATCTGATGAACAAAGTCTACCCCCCCTTTCGACTTCTTACACCACCAAAATCCCCGCAAAAGTTCATCACGTTAAAATCCAAAAATGCCGCAAACTCTATGACAAAACCCTTGTTGAGGTTAAGCATTTGATAAAGGGCGTACTTTCCTTCTCTGAAGATGCGGTGCAGGAAACCAGCGAAATGATGGAAAAGATGGTGAAAATCCTTCTGGAAGATCCATCCGCCATGATGTTTCTTGTAAATGCCAAAAAGAAAACCGAACAGATATTCCATCATGCACTGAATACTTGCATTTTAGGCCTTCTTTTAGGGCGAGCGGAAAAACTTTCAGCAGAAACACTCCATTTCTTGGGCATGGGAATTCTTTTTCACGATATTGGTAAAATACGTATACCCAAATCTATTCTTTACAAAGAAGCACCTCTCACAAAAAGCGAAAAGATTTTTCTACAACAACATCCTCAATATGGCGTAGAACTTGTTTCAAGAATAAACAATTTCCCAGAAGAAGCCGTTAAAATTATATTTCAGCACCATGAATTGTTAGATGGTACAGGCTATCCGAAAGGCCTCAAGGGGAAGCAAATCCCTATACTGACAAGAATTGCTACTGTAGTAAACATCTATGATAATTACTGTAACAGACGAAAGGTTGAGGAATCACTTACCCCTCATACTGCTCTTGCTCGAATGTATAAAAAGCTATCCAAAAAACTCGACCGCAAATTACTGGAAAAATTCATCCGCATACTGGGAATATATCCTCCTGGCACCATAGTATTACTCAACAACGACATTTATGGCATCGTAGTAGGAAAAACGTCTGACTCACAACATAAGCCCTTAATACTCCTCTACGATCCCTCCGTACCCGCATCAAAGGCTCCAATAATATCTCTGGAAGAAGAAAAGGATCTAAAAATTGTCAAATCTTTAAGGCCATCAGATTTACCAGAAAAGGTTTTTTATTACCTCAACCCACCCTTACGGATAGCCTATATGGTCGATTCCCTCGAAAAAATGTGAATCTACATGAAGAATTGGTTGCCCTCAGTTTCCTTTTGGCCTCCTTCTGTAAAAATTCAAAAATTCCCTTCACTTCATGAACTATCCTTTCATATATGGACTTGAAAAAGAAATCTTTTGTGTTCTATAAAGTTTGATGAGCTCAAACATCATATTTCATTTACTCGCCGTATATTTTGACTGATTAGGTGTTGTTTCTTTTGGCGAAAAACACCAATTTATAAACAAAACTAACATCCTATAAAAAGGAGTATCTAATAATGGTTCAAAACGAAAATGATGTTTCCATTGCCGTAAAAGCATTAAAAATCGGAACCAAGGTTAGGGAACTTAGAACGAAAAACAAATTTACTTTGCAGGACCTTGCTAATAAAACAGGTCTGTCAAAACCTTTTTTGTCTCAGATTGAAAACAATCATGTAATCCCGCCAGTTGCTACACTGTTAAAATTAGCAAGAGCATTAAATGTCAGTTTAAGTTATTTTTTTCAGGACGAGGTTACCACGGAAAAAATATCTATCACCCGCAAAAATGAAAGGATTAGAGTAGAAAAAAGACCCCACCATGGGAAAGAAGATGTATCTTATATATACGAATCTCTTGAAACCAAAAAACGTGATAAACACATGGAACCCTTTTATGTAGAATTCCCACCAATTAGTGTTGAAGAAATGAATTTTACAACCCATGAGGGAGAAGAATTCTTATATGTACTAGAAGGAACCATAGAATTTCGAACGGTGGATAAAGTTGAAATACTGGAAGAAGGAGACAGTATTTATTTTGATTCATCTATAAGCCACGGTTTCAGGTGTGTTGGAGACAAACCGGCTAAAGCTGTTGCTGTAATATGGAGCAAACCCTAACCCCAGAATTTTCAACCTGTTAAATAGTTAGGTTGTTCACCTTCTTTACCAATAACAAAGAGGGTTCCTCCACACTGGCTACATGTAATATTAACAACTAAAGGATAATCAAAGTCAGGAGTATTTTCTATGGTCAGGTCGCTTATCAGTATGTAGTGTGATATACCACATTCAGCACACATACACTCCATCCTTTCTGCCATAACCTGCCCTCCTCAGGTGATACGATACTTCTTCCTGAGGCGATCCATTTGTCTTGCTTCTTCTTTGCGTTTTATAGCTTCCCTCTTATCATGAATTTTTCGTCCTTTTGCCAAAGCAAGCTCAACTTTGGCTTTGCCCCGGCGAAAATACACCTTAAGAGGAACAAGGGAAAACCCCTTCTCTTTAACCTTACTTCCCAATCTTATTATTTCCCTCTTATGAAGCAATAACTTACGAACGCGTTCAGGATCATGGTTGTTGTGAGAGGCATGAGGATAGGGACTAATATGCATACCGTGTAAAAAGATCTCCCCTTTTTTTACTTTAGCATAACTGTCCTTTAAATTAGCCCGACCTTCCCTCAACGATTTAACCTCAGTACCAGTGAGAACCATCCCAGCTTCCACAGTTTCAAGTATGTCATATTCATGACGTGCTTTCTTATTCTGACACACCACTTTTATGGATTCGTTACGATTTTTCATAAGCGAACTCCAGCTCCCAATAGTGAAAAACCATCGCTAGGAAACCCCTCTTGAAAGAAATGGTATTCATCATGAAACTCTCGAATCACAAGATGTCTCAACTCCTCATTGATCTCTTTAGCTGTCTTCTTAGACAAAATCTTTCTGACAAATCGTTTGCAATCTTCCCTAATGGATCTCCTAATAAGGTTTTTTACTCTAGGTATTGACTGGGCATTCATACTCAAGGTATCAACTTCAAGCCCCAAGAGCACGGGAACATAAAAGGGTTCTCCCGCCATTTCCCCACACAAACTAACAGGAATTCCCCGCTTGTGGGCAGAGTCTACAGTAAATTTAATCATTCTCAAAAGTCCAGGATGTAAAGATTCAAAAAGATAAGCCACATTCTCATTGTGCCTATCAACAGCTAAAGCATATTGAATTAAATCATTAGTTCCTATACTGAAAAAATCCACCTCAGATGCTAACAAATCCGCAATAGCAACAGCGGAAGGAACTTCTATCATCACTCCTATAGGTATATCCTCATCAAAGGGAATATTCTCTCGTCTCAGCTCATTCATCGCTTTCCACACCATATTTTTAAGAATCCTCAGTTCCCCAATCCCGCTTATGAGAGGAAACATTAGTTTAACATTTTTCGCATAAGAGCTGGCCCTCAGAATAGCTCTAATTTGCATTTTTAGAACCTGAGGATATTTCAAACACAAGCGTACAGACCTCAAACCAAGGGCCGGATTTACTTCATCAGGAACTGGAAGCCACGGAGTAAGTTTGTCAGCACCAACATCTAGAGTTCTTATTGTAACCGAAAGAGGAGCCATCAGTTCAGCAAGCTGCCTGTAATCTTGATACAATTCCTCTTCTGTTGGAAAACTATCTCTATTCATAAAGGCAAATTCAGTTCTATAAAGCCCTATGCCCTCAGCCCCACTATCCTTAGCAGAGACCACATCCTCCAAAAGCTCAATATTCGCCTCCACCTTGATTCTAGAACCGTCCTTTGTGATCGCAGGTTGAGAAGCTTTCCTGTTTATTTCCTTTATGTAATTTTCCAGCCGTAGCTGTAATTCTACATAATATCTAATTGTGTTCTCTCGAGGTCTTATTGTAACATCACCTGAAGTACCATCCACTACTACAAGATCACCCGTTTCCACTTCTTTGGTAGCTCTTTCAGTAGCAACCACAGCCGGAATGTTCAAAGAACGAGCAATAATCGCTGTATGAGAAGTCTTGCCTCCGATATCCAGTACGAAAGCCATAACCTTTTCCAGAGGTATCTGAGCAGCATCCGCTGGAGACAAATCACGAATAACCAATACGGATCGTTCCCTGATGTTTTCAAAGATATCGCTTTTCTGCCCCGAAAGCTTTCTCATAACCCGCTCAATAACTGATCCAACATCAGATAATCGATCAAAAACACAGCTTTCATCCACAGATTCAAAGACCTGTTGCACTTTCTCAAGGGCCATATTCAAAGCCCATATTGCATTAAGACCTCTGGATTTAATCAAGTTTAACGTTTCATTGTAAATAAGCTGATCCCTGAGAATAAGCCTATACACATCAAGAAGGGAAGCATAATCAGCCATACCATTACGAAGCGATTCTTTGAGGTGTAAAAATTCATTTTCAACCTGATCCACAGCCCAGATAAATCTCTCACACTCCTTCTGGATGTCTTCCTCATTCCACAAAACGTAATAGGGAATAGATATCCTACCCTTTTGAACAACAAACGCCTTTCCAATTACTATACCCTGAGAAACACCAATACCTTTTAACTTCAGCTCTTCTTTCATACTATGTTTCACCGAATCTGTTCCTAAACAGGTCTGCCACTGCTTCTATTGCTTCTTCTTCGTCAGGACCATCTGCAACCACATACACCAAGGAACCCCGCTTACAGGCAAGCGAAAGAATGTCCAGAATACTTTTTCCATAAACCCTATTGCTGCCTTTCTGAAGCCATATGTGAGAGTCAAACTTTTGAGCTACAGCAACTATCTGGGCTGCCACTCTTGCATGTATTCCCTTCTCATTTGCTACTATTAATTCCCGCTTTACCATATCCGACTACAAACTGAATAATGTTTGGTAATTTTCAAAGAACTAATGCTCAACGGCTCTTTTCCATATTGCCACAATACCTGATGGACGAGAAACAAGTTCTACCAACTCCCATCCTTCTCCGCCCATCTCATTCAAAGACTCCAACAACCTGTTTATTTGTTCACCCGGAACCTCTTCAAGCCTGCAAGTCCCGTCGCTTGAACAAAAGAAAGCCAATTCCTTAAACTGCTCAACTGGATATAGGGTAATGGTATATTCAAAAGTAGCCATCTACTCCTCCTTAAACCAGATGTTACAACCTCTTCTTAACCGGGCCACAAGCTAAGACATAACAGGCAAATCCGGACGGATAATTCACAACATTGGCCACTTCGTTGTCATATAATGCACCTATACCGCAACATCCATATCCAAAGGCTTCAGAAACTAGATAGGTGAGCTGGCCCACTCTCCCGGCCGTAAGTAAGGCAGATCTATATCCCGACACTCTATCCCCAGAATCGCCATCAACCTTTTCATGATCAATCATAACAACAATAGCAAAAGCAGCATTTCCTACCCACATCTGATCCAGACAAGCACTGGCAATCTCATAAATAGTGGAACCTTCTCTCACAGGCTCCAATTTGAAATTTCCTCCTTCGCCTTCATACCTATAAACACCCGGGATAATACCGTCCACCCTTTCAACCGCAAAGAAGAGCTTAAGTTCCTCGGGCAAACGGATTTGACTTAAAGCCAGGAAAAAAATTTCTAATTCTGATTTTTTAATTTGCATGGGTACAAAATTACGCCTTGACCTTCTGTTGATTATCAGAGGAACTGCATCAACAGGTAGCACATCACCCTGCTGGATTTCTATATCTCCATCATCCTGTAAAAACTTTTCTCGCTTCGTGGTCTCTAAAACCGCTCTAATAATCCTCCCGTAATCAGCACCTTTTGCAGGAATGCTCCTTTCTCGCAAATAGCTCCTGTCGGCATTAAAAAGCAATTCACCATCACTTTCTAGAGGCCTAAAAACAACGCGACCAATCAAACTTTCGTATCGATCATCAACACACAGCATTTGGGCAGCTCGATCGAAGTCGTCAAATCCCAGATACATTGTAACCTTCCATCCCATGATTCCAGCAGCAATGCGTATTTGTTCCAGCAAATGTCCAGAATCAAGAAGTACATAACGAAAAGCCCGACTTCCGTATTTCCACGCCGATCTGTAGGGAATTACACTGACCCAAAATTCTAGGAAATCCTCGGTTCCCCGAATCCGTCCTATTTGCTCCAACAAATGCTCCCTAACATTATAATGGTACAATCCAGCTTCTATCCCAGAACACCCACCAATCCATCCGTAAAGCTCGCAGGGATACAGGGCACCTGCAGACGGCACAGACCGAAAGGCGTAAAATCCAGAACGATCTGTGGCTGTAATCCCGTAGGAAAGATAGAAAAGAGCACTCATAGCTTTTATTGATGCACCGGAAAAAATCCTGGATTTCCTTCTACCCAAGATAACATCCCAAAAGTTAACTTTGGGGAAATTAACGCTTCTTGGAAGTTCAATATAGGACACATCAGGATAACTTTTAAAAAAATCGGGACTCCCGCCAGTTACACTATCATCTCTTTTCAATCTAAACCTTTCATAACTGGTCAATTTGTGATACTCACTTCCCTTCATAATTCATCCTTTTTAATCCAGTCGAAAGTTATCCATGCTCCACCTTGTCAATGAAAAATCATAACGTACGGGGTCATGGGAATCAAAGCACTTAAGTGCTTTTGTTATCTCAAAAACCGTCTTCATACTGGAGCTCTTCCTGACCGTAAATCCTAACTTCAAAGCAACTCTATGCATATGAACATCCAGAGGAATCAACAAATTAGAAGGCTTAATAAAATCCCAACCGCCAGGATCAATTTCATCTCTCCTCACCATCCATCTTAAAAACAGTAGCCACCTTTTGCATGCTCCACCTTTACGGGGATCAGGAAGAAACATCCCCCAATTGTCCAACCCACAACTGATATGCTTCCTGAAAAGATAAATTGCATAAACCACCTCAAAGCTGGCTTCCTTCCAGCACCGTTCAAAAAAATTCCCGACAGAGTCATGCTCTCTGATGATGTCGGACAATCGTTGCAATAGATGGAAAAGTTGGTAACCTGAGGTAAATCTATGCTTCAACGCCAGAATCTCGTTTTTTTTGTTTTTAAAATTTCCTGATAATAGAGTTTCGTAGGGGAACGACCCTAAAATCTTAAGTATTTTTTGCACCTTCATCCGTATCTGACTTACTCTGCCATAGGCCATGAGAGCCGCAATTAGAGCAACGACTTCCCTATCGAGGATATTTTCGTAAGACTGAGGGAAAACAACGGGATCGTCACCAATACAGTCCCTTGAATGATACCGACGGTATATGTCTTCAAGAAGGTCCTTAAGTTGAATCTTATCAGAAAACAAATTTAGTTCTTTCAATAGCTAACACCAATTGTTGTCCAGCATTCAGGGCTTCAACGAGATATTCCTCATGTTTCAAAACGTCATCTTTATCCTCGAGGCCTCTATAAAGGAGACTTTTCCAAAGTTTTGTGTCTATCGCATCCATAAAATATCGGACAGTTAACAAAACCCCATCGAATAACCTTTTTCCATGTGAAGCCCCAACTGAAATCAACAAACCAAGTCGATTGAACCTTTCCCTCCCAAAGGGCACACCATCAATTACATATTTTTTTACCCAACGAGACTGACACCTATCAATAAAAGCTTTAAGCTGAGCGCTTACGCCATATAAAAACACAGGAGACGCAACTATTATTCCCTTGGAATCGGAAATTGCATTAAAAATTTTTTGAAAGTCATCTTTTATGGCACACCTGCCATCTTCCTTACAGGCGTATATCTCGAGACAAGGGCTAATCTTCATATCCCTAAGAAAAAATTCATCAACCTGCGCTCCGGCCAAAATAGCACCTTCTACAGCCTTTTTAAGCAATGTGTCTGTATTTCCGCCTTTTCTGGGACTACCATAAATAGCTACTATTTTCATTCTATGACAGAAACTCCTCTATCCCCAGCTCACCGGCTCTACTTCTTACCCTCTCTTTAACCGAGGGATCCATAATAATATCATCAGGCCAGGGCCGATTATGGCCGTCTTCTGGCCCCTTTTTTGTAGCATCTACAACGATGCGACCATCTTCAAGAAAAATATCCCGCATAGGATCAACATTGTTAAAAAGCTTCCAGAACAGGAGAGAGCCATCGGCAAGGTCAATTTCCCCGTCAAAGGCAACAAAAGCAGAGAAAGCCTTCAAATCAGGATGTTCTAGAAGAACCGGTGCAAATTTTTTCACAGTTATTGATCCATCCTTGATGATATTAAAAAGCAAAACCTTTTTTTGCACATCTTCGAAAGGAATTTTAAAACTAGAAATTCGAGAACATATATCATTGAGCGCTCTAAGAATTATTTGACTTTCAGGAATTTTAATTCCGTTTACAGATACTTTACGTGGTTTTTCTCCAGGATGACGCCTTGTAGCGTCAATACCCAACTTCGAACCATAAAGAGGCTCAGGCGCACTGTGATCCAAAACATCCAGGATTCCTTCAGAAAATAAAAGATCTTGTTCAAAATCGACGGTCTCCAAAATATGTTTTACAAAGTTAACACTGTTCATATCACCCGACGAAAATTTCAAATCAACATCGCCATCAACAACCAAAATAATCTTACAAAAAGCCATTTGTCCCTGGCTCCACATGCCATGCATAATTTTGTGGCTATGTCTTGGATAGGACTTGTTTATAGACACCACCGTTATGTTATGAAAGACACCCTCCCAGGGAAGCCAATAATCCACAATTTCAGGAAACACCATTTTAATCATAGGAAGAAATATTCGCTCGGTGGCTTTCGCCATATAGCAATCTTCCATAGGTGGCCTTCCCACTATGGTAGCTGGATATATACCTCCTCTCCTGTGAGTTATAGCGGTAAGATGAAACACGGGATACAGATCTTCAAGACTGTAATATCCGGTATGATCACCAAAAGGACCTTCCATCCTTAACTCATCTGGATTTACATAGCCTTCCAGAACAAATTCTGCTGTGGCAGGAACTTCGAGATCAACAGTGACACACTTAGCCAGTTGAACCGGCCTTTCACGAATAAAGCCGGAAAAAACAATTTCATCTACACCTCTAGGCAGTGGAGCAGTAGCAGCATAGATAGTTGCAGGATCACATCCAATTGCTACCGCAACGGGCATCTTCATGTTTCGGCTTTTGTATTCTTGAAAATAGTGGGAACCGTCTTTGTGAATATGCCAGTGCATACCAGTAGTCTTAGAATCAAAAATCTGAAGTCTGTACATTCCAGCATTTCTCTTACCAGTTTCGAGACTTTTCGTTATTACCACTGGTAGAGTAATAAAAGGCCCACCATCCTTAGGCCAGCATGTAAGAACTGGCAATTTGGTTAAATCGATTTTATCACCGGTATGAATAACTTCCTGACATGGTGCTTTTCCCCTAAAATTCCTTGGAAAAAACCGAGGAATTTTTCCAAGTAGTCTAAAAAAATCCAAAGCCTCAGCAAATGATTTCGGAGGCTCCAGTTCAAGAAACCTGCCAACCCTTGAAGCAAGCTCTTCCAGGTCTTCGACCCCTAGTGCCATGCAGATGCGCCTGTAGCTCCCGAAAGCATTTGTAAGCACGGGGAAAGAGGAACCGTCAACATTTTCAAATAGAAGGGCCTTTCCTCCCCCAGGATATTTGCAAACAATATCGGTAATTTCTGTAATCTCAAGGTAAGGCGAAACCTTGGCTTTGATTCGTAGAAGCTCTCCACTTTTTTCAAGCTCGCCTATGAACTCCCGAAGGTCCCTATAGCTTCGCTTCGTCATAAGTCTTGTCCTTATTGCATCTCGCCAGGATAAAGTAAGACACACCCCAAAGAAAAAGATGAGTCTTCAAAACCTCAAAACCCTGCGCCTTTAAATAACTTTCCATATCGGCTGGAGATATGAAATTTTCAACTGAAACCGGAAGATAATAGTAAGCTTCATCATCTTTAGATACAAGCTGTCCCAGTCTGGGTAAGATTTTCTGAAAATAAAAAAGATAAATTTCCCGGAAAAGAAAAATCTTGGGAATACTAAATTCCAGTATCAGGACATATCCTTTATTTTTTAAAACCCGAAAAAACTCCGAAAAAGCAAGTTCTACATTCGGAAGGTTCCTTACACCGAAAGCAATCATTACACCGTTACAACTACTGTCTCTCAAAGGCAGCTTCAGGGCATCCCCGAGAACAATCGAAAATTTCTTTTTAAGCCTCCGGTTTTCTATCTTTTTTATAGCCTCTTTTAACATCTTCTCCGCTATATCCACTCCAACCACAGATGAAGAAGTGTTAGAAGACAAAAGAGAAAAAGCGAGATCCCCTGTACCAGTCGCAATGTCAGCTACAATCCCAAACTCTTTCGAAAGCGCATTATTT
>JALXAE010000165.1 GCA_026992355.1 Syntrophobacterales bacterium
AAATTTAAAATAATAAGAACTTGGTCTAGAAGATTTCCAATAATTAGCAATCCCATATATTTGGATTTTTGTGCCGGGCTTAGAAACCTCAGATGCACACCCTGGGGGAACCCCACGAGGAATCCCGTTGGATGGAAATCACCATGTTACCTTATAACAGATACTCACTTTAGAACCTTTGAAGAACTCATGCAAAAAACCGACTGGGAATATTATTCCTCTGGCAGAGATCCTCGTTGTCAGCAGTGTATGGTTCATTGTGGCTATGAGCCTACTATAGTACGTTCCCTTGGGGGGAAAGATTTGATCCGAATGGCTCTATGGGACATGGGCATTATTTAATTAACTTTTTTGAATTTGTTTTGTTGAGATAGCCTCGAGAAGTTTTAATGATATTTGAGTCATTTTGGTTGGGGAGGGTAAAATGGCTGTAAAGGGTTTTTTCGGAAGGATTTTGACGATAGATGTCACGGAAAAAAAATTTCAAATCGAGGAAATAGAAAAAAGCATATACGAAAAGTATCTGGGAGGTAAAGGGCTTGCTACTCACTTGCTTCTGGAACGAAATCTCGCAAATGTCGATCCATTGTCTCCAGAAAATCGCTTGATCTTGGGCCTTGGTCCCCTTTCGGACAGCCCCATTTACGGCTCTTGCCGTCATGGTATCTATTCCAAGTCTCCTTTGACTGGTTTTTATGCTGAGTCATATTCTGGTGGGAGTGCTGCTATACAGATAAGTCGTACTGGATTTGATGCAGTGATTATAACAGGTGCTTCGGAAAATCCCATCTGGTTGGAAATATCCGATAATAATGTGGTCTTTCATGATGCTTCCGAACTATGGGGACTGGATACCTTTGAAACGGAGAGAAGGATTAAAGATAAGCTATCCGGAATTAAGAATAAGCCAGCGGTCATTTCCATAGGGCCGGCGGGGGAAAGGCTTGTGCGTTTTGCTGTTGTTGAGAATGACAAGTGGAGATCTGCCGGAAGGACCGGTATGGGAGCGGTTTTGGGTTCGAAAAAGGTGAAGGCAATCGCTTGTTATGGTGAGATGAGGCGGAATTTTTATGATGCCGATGGCCTTTCAGACTTTGCAAAAAAAACTGTCAAGGAGCTCAATACACACAAAGCTACCGAAGCGTATCGTCAATATGGTACTCCTATGATGGTAGCCCTTTTGAATAACGCTAACGCATTTCCAACCAGGTATTGGTCGAAAGGGCAATTTGAGAGATGGCAGTCCATAAGTGCTGAGGTTATGAAAGAACGCTATGGTGCAAAACCAAGAGCGTGTAAGACATGTTTTATGGCCTGTGGCAAATACATGGAGATTACGGAAGGTGAATATAAAGGTTTGACCATTGAGGGGCCTGAATACGAAACTATCTATGCTTTTGGTGGGCTCTGTGAAATTGATAGGCTGGATACCATAGCCTATTTCAATGATATTTGCGATCGTTTGGGGATCGATACTATTACAGCGGGTAATCTCGTTGCCCTTGCTATAGAAGCATCTAAACGAGGAAAGATTTCTGACAAGCTTGATTACGGTAATCCGTCGATGGTTGCAGACGTTCTCAAAAAAATTGCCTATCGTGAAGGTATAGGAGATGTGCTTGCTGATGGAATAGTTCGAGCGTCGAAGGAATGGGGATTGGAGGAGATAGCTGTTCATGTTAAGGGTTTGGAACCGGCTGGATATGATCCAAGGGTTCTTAAGGGAATGGCGCTTGCTTATGCCGTCAGTGATAGGGGAGCCTGTCATTTAAGGACGACTTTTTACAAGGCAGAACTTGCTGGTATGATACCGCCTGATCAAATTGAAGGGAAGGTGGATTTGTTTATTGATTTTGAAGATAGATGCACCCTTTTTGATTGCGGGATAATCTGTAGGTTCTACAGAGATTTTTATTTGTGGGATGAGCTTGCAGCTATATATGGCATGGCAACAGGATTGGATTTTTCAAAGGAAAGTTTGAAAGCTCTTGCCAGTAGAGTTACCAATAGCACTAGGCGTTTCAACTTAAGGGAAGGCCTTACCGTTCAAGACGATATGTTGCCTGATAGGCTATTTGACGAACCCTTAGAAAATGGTGCTGTGATTACAAGAGAAGAGTTTCTAAAACTGCGTTCTGATTACTACAAGGCTAGAGGCTGGTCTGATGATGGGATTCCTCCCCGAGAAGATTAAATGGTTTGGAAATTCTACAATATTAGGATTGTCTGGTTAAAATAGGTGACTTAAAGTTTAGGGAGGTAGTGAGTTATAGTTTTTGGGGAGTAAACCGCAGAAAGCAAGGAGGAAGCCATGAAGAGGGTATTAGTATGTATTTCCATTTTACTTCTTTTATTTGCGGCACCGTCTTTTGGTGCCAGTTCAAATTCAAAGCCCATAAAAGTTGGTTTTGTTTACATTATGTCTGGTCCATTTGCTACCTATGGACAGTTCGCAAAGCAGGGAGCAGAACTGGCTGTTGCCGAGATAAATGCAAAGGGAGGCATTTTAGGACGGCCTGTTAAAGCCCTGTTTGAAGATTCCAGAGGAAAACCTGATGTGGCGGCTAGAGCCTTTAGAAAGCTTGTTTATCAGGAAAAAGTTGACTGCTTGATAGGGCTTGATTCTAGCGGTGTGGCCAAAAGCGTTGTGCCGCTTATGAAGGAAATGAAAACACCCTTGATTATAACACATGCCGCAACCCCTGATGTTACTGGTAAAGTTTGTAATAAATACACTTTCAGAATATCTGTGAATCTTGCTCAAAATGTGAAAGCAGCAGCGCTTTTGGCGGCTCAGACCAAAGCAAAAAAGTGGACTACAATTGGTCCAGATTATGCCTTTGGACATCAGTCCTGGGAGTATTTTCAAAAATATTTGAAGGAAGTAAAACCAGATGTTGAATTCTTGCCGGAAGCTCAAACTGCTTTCGCTCCAATTAAAACCACCGATTTTAGTCCTTATATAACAAAAATTATGCAGGCCAAGCCCGAAGGAGTGTTGATTTCGCTCTGGGGCGGTAACCTGATTGATTTTGTGAGACAGGCTTCCGAGATGGGCTTTTTCAAAGGAAATTGGGAAGTTCTCATGACTTTGGGAGCTGCAACGGAGGTATTGTATGCTCTTAAAGATAAAATGCCTGAAGGTCTGTGGGTTGGGACTCGCTACTGGTTCCTCGCCAATAATTCCCCGATAAATGTTGCCTTTAGGGATGCCTATTTTAAACGTTATGGTCAGTATCCGTCCTATAATGCCCATGGGGCCTACTCAGCTCTTTATGCGTACAAAGCTGCTGTGGAAAAGGCAGGTTCTGCTGATAAAGAAGCTGTAGTTAAAGCTCTCGAAGGCCTTACTATAGAGATACCTGTAGGAAAGATTACCATAAGGGCTGAGGATCATCAGGCTCTGACTCCTGCAACCTGGGGTAAAACTGCCTCCGATCCAAAATATCCAATTCGTATTTTAAAACCGGTAAAGATTTTCCCTGCTGAGCAGGTTACTCCCCCTGTTGAGAAAACAGGGTGCCATCTGAAATAGGGAGTAGCATATAGGTAATTAAGTCGGGGAGGCTAGTGTTTGTTCCTCCCCGGCTTTTTGTATTTGTGGGGGCTTTTTTCGGTATGGATGCTTTGTTTGTGAATTTTCTAAATGGTTTAAGCTGGGGAACTTTGCTTTTTTTGATTTCCGTGGGGTTAACTATCGTTTTCGGCGTTTTGGGTGTCCTAAATTTTGCTCATGGTTCTTTGTTCATGCTGGGAGCGTACCTTGCGATGCAGGTGGTAAAATGGCTCCCTAATTTCTGGATTGCTTTGTTTTTTGGACCAATTGCGGTCGCTTTAATTGGAGTGTTAGTAGAGATATTTCTTCTAAGACGGGTTTACGACAGGGATGTAACCTTTCAGTTGCTTCTCACTTTTGCATTGCTTCTTGTTCTTGATGACGCAGTAAGGATTATATGGGGTCCTGCTTATCACGTAGTTGATCCACCTCCTTCTTTGACCGGTACAATTTCGGTTTTTGGTGTTTCTTATCCTGTTTACAGGTTTTTTATAATTTGCGTTGGACCGGTTGTTGGGATAACGCTATGGTTCTTCTTTCAAAAAACCCATTGGGGTAAGGTTATAAGAGCTGCTGCTCTGGATAGGGAAATGGCGGAGGGGGTTGGGATAGCAGTTCCTCTTTTATTTACAGCAGTGTTTGCTTTGGGAACATGGCTTGCTGCCTTCGGTGGTGCACTCTCGGTTCCCTATCAAAGCGTGGGACCTTCTATTGGTGATCGCATCATCATAGAGAGTTTTATAGTTGTTGTAGTCGGGGGGCTTGGAAGTTTTCCTGGTGCTTTGTTCGGGGCTCTGGCTTTGGGTATGTTAGAATCTTACGGGACAATGTTTGCTGGTAGGGTACAAATGGCTCTTCCTTATATTCTTTTGGCTACAATACTTCTTGTTCGGCCAAGGGGTATTTTCGGAAAGGAGGCTTGATCTTGCTTCCTAGGTTGTTTTCCAAAAAAGGTTCTGGAAAAGTCGATTTTGTTGTTATTGGATTACTGTTTTTGTTTTTTCTGCTTCTTCCTTTTTTTATTCCCGTTTACTGGACAATGATAGCCACGGAAATTGTAATAATGGCTCTGTTCGCCATGAGTTTTAACTTATTGTTTGGTTATTCTGGACTTTTGTCTTTCGGTCAGGCTGGCTTTTTTGGTGTTGGAGCCTATGCAACGGCGCTTCTTATATCTCACGGTGTGAAATCATACTTTATTATTCTTATGCTCAGCCTTTTAACTGCTGGTGTTACGGCACTGGTCATAGGTTTTTTTTGCGTTAAGAGAGATGAAATATTCTTTGCCATGCTTTCTCTTGCTTTTGGCATGATGCTTTATACGGTGGTTCACAATTGGCGGGAAGTTACAGGTGGAAGTGATGGTTTGCCTCTGGATATGGTCCCGGAGGTCAGTATTTTGGGCAAGAACATAAGCATGTTTAGTCCCATAAATGTTTATTATTTTTGCTTGTTATTTGTTTTCGCCGCTATCTTTATTTTAAAAATTATCGTTAATTCTCATTTTGGTCTCATGTTAAAGGCATCAAGAGAAAATAAGGAAAGATTGTCCTTTTCTGGTGGAAATGTTTCGTTGATTCGTCTCGTGGCTTTTACCATAGCGGGGATTCTGGCAGGTCTTTCAGGAATGTTGTTTTGCATATTTAACAGAATGGCCACCCCGGATATGCTGCATTGGAGCTTTTCTGCTAAACCCGTTCTCATGTCTATACTTGGTGGTGCCAACGTATTCTGGGGTCCATTTGTGGGTTCAGTTATATTTTTTCTACTTGAGCAGCTGGTTACCAGTGTGACTGAAAATTGGATGATAGTTTTGGGACTGTTTTTAATTCCCATAGTTTTATTCTTTCCAGCTGGAGTATTAGGAACCCTTTGGAAGAGGTTGAGCGTGAAAA
>JALXAE010000166.1 GCA_026992355.1 Syntrophobacterales bacterium
TTTTGTGTGGTTGTTTATATGTTTTATATAGACTAACATTTTTTTTGTAAAAAAAAGTGTTGGCATTCTTATTATTATTATTAGTATTATATTTATTTGTATAAGTTTCTTGTACACTAGTGTATAAGTTTCTTATACACCCATGTATAAGTTTCTTATACACCTTATAATGACTTTTGCGTGTTCGGTATATAAGTTTTTTATTGATAAGCCTCTTTATTAGACTTTGTACAGTTGGATTTGACAAGCCTAACATTTTCTCAATGTATCGGATACTTCCATAAAATTCACTTTGTCCGTCTTGCGAAAAGCCGTAAATTATTGCATATAGCATTAACTCGTTTCCTTTTAATCCTAGCTCATTTATCATCCACCCTTGCACGGTAAAAAAGTTTTCGTTTTTCATTTGTTTTTATTAAGTATTAAAAAACCCTACTAAGATTGGTTGTCGGTTATATTGGAGATACTGCCCAAGATGTACAGCTTACCGATACAACCAACCCTTAGTAGGGTTTCTATCTTGGTTAACGCCTCTCCAAAAGCGTATTTTTACGTTGGGGGCTATGGTTATGACCCACGCCCCCAACTCGGAGCTTTACGTAAAGCTTTAGGTAAGCAACCTTAGGTAGCTAGCCGTTCGGTGGCTTACCGTCTTGTCTATATTATAGCAGATTTATTTTTTTTGTCAAGAGCTTACAAGGACGACCGCATTTGGTACAAATCGCCACTTTTTCTAATTTATTTATCTTCCTTAGTTTGTATTTGGCTTTACAACAAGCACTTATCCAGATATACATTAGTCTAGTTTGTGTCCTTTTTGGCGGTAGTCAATTCTTATATTATTTGTACAGAAAACAAAGTCCTTTTCTGTGTTGTGTTTGAGTTCGTGATTACATTTTTTCATAGTTTTATATTAAATAAATTCATTAGCTTTTTTACATCTTCGTCAGGCTCGTCATAAATACCAAAATCTCGTGGTTCTGTTACATAGGTTTTTTCTCCGCAATAAGAACATCTACCTATATGATAGGTAGCGTGTACTGGTTTTTTATTTCCTTTTTTCTGCCCACAACGTGTACAAATAAATTCCATTTTAAGCGTTTTTAATTGATAGTGGTAGGTAAGGTCATTTTTTTAGTTTTCGTTGAAATTTACCCTGTTTTCGTGCTAATCAGAGGTGTTCTAGCTTCTCTTTTAAGGCAACTTCCAGTAGTTCCAGTTCTTTTTTAGTGAATTTTTTAATCTCCCATTGTTTTTCTTGGAGATGTTTGTAGTCTTCGGGACGATTATTCCTTAGCCACTGGTCAAACCAAATAGGGTTCTGATGAGCTGAGTTCTGGGAGAATGTATGGCAACTGGAACACAGACAAGCCCCATTGCGTAAATCCCAACGAGTGGCAAGCTTGCGCCTTCCAATGACGTGGTGCGCATTTAAATATTCTGTTTTACCGCAGATTTCGCAACTTCCCTTACTCCTGATAATCTGCGACCAGAGTTTATCCAATCTTTTTTTAATTTTTTTCATAACTTTAACAAATGCAAGTGATAATGGTCTGGTAGTGTCCTCTTGGGCTTCTTGTTTATTAGGATACAGTCATAGTTCAGAATTTCCAATAATCTCTCCAGTTCTTTATTTTCTTCTCTGGTTAACTGTTTCTCGGTGGGAATGTGCCTCTTAGGGGCAAGCATCCAGTGGTCTTTGGCAATTCGGTCGTAGGGGAAACGGTTTTTCAATAGCACCCAGTACTGAAACTCAGCTACCAGAAGTTCTTGCTCACAATAAATACAATGTTTCAGACCTTTATCCAACAAATGTTGGTATTCAGCTTCGGTTGATTTTTTTCGTAGGGTTACCGGCATCTCTTAGACTTTAGTTCCTCGTATCGTTTTTTGGCTTCTTTGTACTCTTTTTTGGCTCTCTGGTACTGTTCCTCAATCTCATTACAGTCGTCTTGCTTGCCGTATTTTCTGAGGGTTTCTTTGTTCATCGGCGTAAAATTGAGGTCAACCCAACCCTTAACTCCTTTTACTCTTCCCCGAGAGGTATATTGCCAGATTGCCCAGAATGGCCACTCGTAACTCTTGGGTGGTCTGCCCATCCAGCCAGTGTTCCATCCATATTTCGCTAACCAAAGTCCGTTGTCATTCTTAACCACAGGTGACCAGTCATATCTCCGCACAGTGGCTTCGTTCAGATAGATTAAGGGCTTAAATCCTTGTATCTTCTCCACTTCTTTTAGCCATTCTAAACACCACTCAACCGGATGTTTGTGTTTTATTTCCCAATCAAGGGCGATTAACTCTCCTTTTCTTGGTTTGACCACCCTACAGAAGTGTTGAGCTTCATATTTCGGAGTATATCCTTGGGCAAAATGATAGTACCCCAGTACGATGTCTTTCTTCCTCGCTTCTCGTTGGTTTTCTTTAAATTTGGGGTCAACAAAGGCAACGCCTTGTGTTGCTTTGATGAAGACAAAGTCCATTTTAGCTTTATCCCAGTCTATATCTCCTTGCCAATGCGAACAATCAAAACCTTTCATTATAGTAATTTAATTTTTAGTCTTTTCAGCAGTTCTTTGACTGCTTCTTTTAGTTCTTGTTCTGTCATAGTTTTACGCTTATTTCAGCCAGCCATAGGGGGAGCTGACTGGCTGGAATAGGCGAGCCACCGAAGTGGCTCTGATGTCAGCGTTGTCTTAACGCTCTGATTCGCCTGATGCATCTCTGGCAAAAACCTGACGTTATTTTCGGTGATACTCTTGGGTTGTAGGTACATTCTTTTTGGTCGCAGATGTCGCAATCATAGCGAACACCGTCAATGTAGCAACCGAGAACGCTGTTGCAACCTGCACAAACTCTTAACATCAGTAATACCTCCTTTCAACTCTGACTCTCCAGTCAGGGTCAATCCAGATGTCATTGAGACGTTTCTCAATAACCTTTGGGTTTCCATTTCCAAACAACAAATGGAATGCCCGGTGTAGTTTTTCGGGAACTCGGGAAATGTTTCTCCTGTTACTCCGTCCACCAAGCGATTTTGGCTTACGATGATGATTTGTCATCTCGCACCTCCTACGTTGGGCAAGGATACACGAAGGTACACTGGTTACAAATTGACCAACAGAACGGTTCGTAGGTTGTCCTGTCCTTACAGGAATGGTATTGGTGGCAATTCCTGCACAAGCCAATCTCACACCGAAAAATCTTCCGACAACATAGACAAGCGACTGTCTTTTTCATTTTTTACCTCCTTTTCTAATGTACTAACATTATCGGTATTATCATCATTCCCACCACCATCAGAAAGACGGCGATGGCGATGATAATACTGGTTATGTCCTCTTCCAAGGGGTTACCTTAGTTGTTAGACCGCCCGAGCGGTTTTCCTTTATGCAACAAAAAGCCAGCACAGAGCTGGCTCTCAAAATCACCAATGTTTGAATTTTTGTTTCCCCTTTTCATACCAATATTATAGCAGATTATCGGATAAAAGTCAAGATTTTTCCAATAGTTTTTCTAACAATCCTTTTATTTTTTTTAACGTTAGGGCAATAAAATCGTGTTCTTTCATATCTTGTCCCGTTCTAATGATATAGGCATTGACTACGATTGAGTACAGCTCAGCTAAAATGAAGACGTTGAGGGTTCCTATTACCACACTGTTGAGATTTAGCTTGGTGGCAATTCCAGTTAGAGAGATGGCGATTGGAATAATCAGTAGCACCAGTTTACTCATTACGCCGACACTGAGCTTTGTTGATGAGGTTGTTTTTAAGCGGAACGATTTAATCAAACCAAACAAAGTATCAATTAAAATCATAACAGCCAAGATTGTAATTACTTCACTCTTAATGCCTGTGTAGTCGCAGAGCCATCCACAGGCAAATGCTATAGCGTATCCAATTATTTTAATGTTTTCCATATTATTTTCCTAAAATTGGTGGAATTAGACCTATATTACTTCCAACTTCTTTACCAAAACTACCAGAAATCTTGTTTTCTGACAAGAGCTCAGCCCAAACAGCTTTGGCTTGTGATTTCTCATCAGACGTAAACGGTTGTTGAAAATCTGTAATAGCTATCTGACCTCCATCTCCTTTATATTCAATTCTGAACGTGGTAGTCATTGTTTTTGTTGCTGTTCCAGAAATTGACAACAGCGTCCATTCATCTGCGGTTAACGCAGTTAAATCAAAGTCTTCAGTGGTTATTACATCACTACCTTGCAAGATTGAAAGCGTTAGTATCCCGATGTAGCTACTAGTTAGATTTTTAACATACAATCCAACCAATAAAGCGTCGCCTGTTGACGCTTCAAATGTTCTTTCGTGCGGTACAACATAGGTGTCAGATGTTGACGACATTCCTATAGAATACGGGTCTATTCTTGTTTCCGTTGATTCCCACCACTTGCGTCCAAAAGAATAATACCATTGCTGTTTGTTTGGGTCATTTTGCAAATCAACAAATCTAATCAGATTTCCGTCTGGAATATCAGCATAATAAACATAGTCGTCTTCTGGCTGGTACACGTGCTTAGGCTTAAAATTAAAACGGTTGCCTGTTATCTTGCCACGCCATCCCTCGCTAAATCTTGCTAGATATCTAACAAATCTAACGCCCAAGTCATTGTGAATAGCTGTTCCATTGTAAGTTAATATATTGTAGTAGCTACCGATTGACCAGCAGTTGTTTGTGTCTGTGTCAACATTATCGTGCAAACTATAGCTATACATATAATTGAACACTTTACAATGGTTGTATGTCGTTGGTTGCTGATAGTTGCTAAATCCATAATTACTACTTGAGTTTAAGGAATAAATGTTTGTGTCTTCAACCAAGGAGCTCCTGCCACCGTAATAGTTAAAAACAGCTCTTTGAACATATCTGCCGGTTTTAACTCTATTGGCTATAACAACACCCTTTATGTAACTCCTCCTCTCAAGTTGTCTTGGAGCGTAAATATAGACTGTCGCTTCCTGATTGTAACTCAAGTTAGACGTATCTGATGTAAAGGCACAACTTTCTATGGCAGTATAACTACCAGCCCAATACCCATCGCCACCGTGTTTAATTGGCGGAGCATTATAACTGTAAATATTGTTCATATATTCTCCAGCAACATCTTTCATGTCAACAACACCTCTATAAACATAAATACATGGAAATATTCTATCGTCACCGTCACCAGTAATTACTACATTGCTGGTGACATTGCTAACTGCTCCAGCTTCAAAATCTTCCTCGTCATCGTAGCCGTGAGCATAACTGGTGGCTGTTATGCCAATAGTGTTCCCACTAACAGAGGTTATTTCCACTTCATCGTATTCATAGTTATTACGAGGGTCACTGGTAACAGTTGTCCATTGTGGAGCAAGTATTAACTTGTCGCCAACTTGCCAGCCAGTAGCATCATTAACTTCTATCTCAGTTGTTCCCGCAGGATAAGATTTAACCAGATAAGTGTTTCTGGTTCGGTGATGAGCAGACCTCATATAGAGTTTACCAATGCGGCTACTTGAAGAGCAATACAATACTACTGAGTGATAATATCCTCTTCCGGAAAAACCATCTTTATTAAAATGCCAAGTAAAGTTTATTCCAGCTGGAATTGGGTCTGCTTCCGTGCCAAAATCCAACGTGCTTTCCCAGCCAGTTTGAACAAGTGCACCAATCTGTCCCTTAACCGCCAATTCGCTATCAACAGTCCGGCTAGCTCTAAGCGTTCCTTTTAGTAACAGTTGGTAATTGCTGTCTGGAGACCAGGGCGTACTATCACTTACTCTAGTTCCGTCTCCACATTCACAATAGCCATCTAGTTCTATCGTATCACCGGCTTCTATGATGACTTTATCATTTATTCCTGGAACAGAGCCACCACTCCAACTGCTTGGGTCGTGCCACAGTCCCCCTCCTGTTCCATTACTGCTTACCGTTGCCATTGTTTAAGACGTTGTTTAGCTTCTTTTAGCTGATGTCTAACATCATCAATTCTCAATTTTTCCTCGTTGGGAACAAGAATTTCATCTGGCTGATTTTCTAAATCTTCAAGCTCTTCGGTTAATTGTTGCACCTCCCTCTCTAAGACGTGTTTTTTCCAAGGAGTTGCGTTCTTGATAATGTTAGTTAACTTGGAATTTTTAACGAAATATTTTTTTCCGTTCATTATTACTTTAGCCATCTGTTGGGTCTGAATATGTTAATGTAGTGGGGTCTGACCAAGCGGACGACCAACCGCTATCCCCATAGGCGTACTGCCAAGCACTATCATCGGTAGTATCTTGACGCATTATTTTCCAACGAGTACCGCCATTCTCTTTGAAACCGAAATACTTATAATTACCACTCTCTTGACTACCCATATATTCATAGTATATCTTTTTCTGTAGTTCGGTTACAATATTGTCTTGCTTTTCTTCGGTAGCTGTGTTCTTTCTTTGGTAAAAACGATTGGAAACAACCTCAATATTTGCTGTTGTTTGATTTTCAGCAACGAGTTTCAGATTATTAACTTCCCTAAGACCGTTTTCTATGGAAATAACATCACTGTCGTCCTTGTCTATCAACATACAGTCACCAACAACCGCATTGCTTCCTTGAATTGTCCACCATATCCTATCACTTGGTTGAATTAACAGAACAGGATGGTGTATATCATTTCTCAGTTTCCTTAACTCTGCAAGTTCGTTTGGCGACAGTAATTCTGTTAGTTTTGCACTTGTTGTTGGAATATTTATTTTCACAGTTTTGTGCTATTGTTTATTTTTTAACTCCCAGCCAGTTTTCCTGAGATTTCCACCTTGCTAAAATTTTAATCTTTTTTTCTTAACCACGCTTGCATTGTTTTGTTGCCGTAAACATACGCATTACACCTTTTTTTACTCAGACCTTTTTTCTTACATTCTCTCTTTAGTTTTCTTTCTAATTTTTTTGGCATTGTTTTATAAATAAGCTATTGTTGCTTTAATTATCATTTGGGAAGTTGCTCCTCTGACACCAACGGTAGCTACACCGCTAGTTGGCGTATAATATATAACGTGAAATGTCGTTTTACTTGATAAAGACAAAATGCCAGACGTTGCCACCGGAACAATTGTTGAATCAGTATCGTTGGTTGATGTTTTTACTAAAGATTGTGCATCAAACTCACTATTACTGCTTGAACTGGTAGACGAAGACAATGTTGATGCTGCTTGAATGTAGCCAGTATTTGTCGCCTCAACAAATAAAGCGTGTTGATTATATACGTTCCAAATTCCGATAGGAATACTTAAAGAAACTCCTGAGTCGTACCACGTGTTTGCCGTTGGTGAGCTTGTCTGGTGTAGATCGCTATCGGTAACCTCTTCACTCCACTTATCAGGGTCTAGCGGAAAACCATAAGGGGCTTTCATTGAGCTAAATTTAACATCTGAAATAGCGTAAGTTGAAGTATCATCTACATCGTAATCAGTGCCACCATATAGAGTTAGGGAGGTGTTTCCTCCACTAACACTTAAAGCAGTAACAAAGCCATACTTCTGTACTTGTATTGGAAAGCTGCCTATTTCCTCTTCCGATTCGTACATCTTTCGTATTTTTGTGTGTGGAACAACAGAACCATTAACAAAAAACAACTCATCTAAAGAGCCGTTAAATTGTTGGATGCCACTAGTTCTTTGCCCAATAATAACACTTCTTGTTCCGCCATCACTTGGTGCGGAGTCAACTTTTTTTGCTATCAACTCTCCATCAACATATACTTTCCACAATCTACCATTATATACAATAACTCCGAAGTGCCAATTTCCATCACAATGAGCAGCGTTTAGATTTTCATTTGAGCTTATCCAGTTAGTTACATCGGAATATGCAGAAAGCCCTTTGTCAGGATGTATCATCATCAAAAGACTGTTGGTTGATGATGTGTCCTCTGACGCAAACAATGTCATAGTTGTCCCAGTTGTTGACGTCTTAAACCAACATCCCATTGTAAAAATATTCGTAGATGAAGTTTTAAAATCATCTGGGTTTGATACTTGTATTTTACTCGTTGAGCCATTAAATCCAGCTCCTTGATTAAATCTTCCATTCCCGGTTGAATAAGTTATATCTGTGTCTGTTCCATTGTGAGAACCTTGCTCATCATTAGAATTCCCTTGAAATTTATAGTAAGCAGTTGCATCAACATTTTGCACCCAACTTATTTTTTGTCCAACTGAAACTTTAGAAGTTAAATCTACTCCGGCAAACTGAATAACATAGGTTGGGTCGTCGGCAGAGGTACGGGTTGGGATAACATCTGTTTGAGAATTCCAGTCGGAGGTTGCATTATTATCTACATACGCTTTAACACTTTGTTGGGTTGGTACTTTCTCGTCACTATCAGAAGCCATATCGTCTTCATCTACCACCCAACTATTTCCTGAAACATCAGTATCATTCTTTTTGACAGTGTTACTGTCTAAATCTGAGATGTCCTGCGTTACTTCTTTTAAGAAGTTTTGTTTGGTAGCTTTTTTATTTGTGCCAGAACTAGACATTGTTGTATCGTCAACATCAACCACGTGCAACAAATCGCTATCATTGACGGTTGTTAGTTCTGTAAGTTCTGATATTTTTTTAGCCATAATTTTAACATTTAGGGATATTATCACATTCTTCCCAAAGGGCTTCTCCTTCTAAAAAGATGTTCCCGCTATTTTCCAAAAGGGCATCTGATTCATCCTCTAAGATGAGAATTTCTCCATAGTTATCTTCTTCTGTGTAAATACACTGGTTCACGAATAGTCATCTATTATGGGATTTAAACTTCTGGTTCTGCCAAACTTGTTTGAGTAGAACCTCAACATATCTTGTTCTATACCGTAGGCTTTCTTGCTCCAATTTGGGTTATCCTTTTCTGGATAAATCATACCATAATTCATACAAACAAGCCAGACTAACAATGGTTGGAACACCTCTTCTAAAGCAGGGGAAGTTGTGAGAGTGATGTCATAAGAAGTACCATCTCCTTTACTTCCGATAGAACGGTGTTCGTACCAAATCTTTATACCGCCGTCAATGTCCTCATCTGGCGTCGGTCTTATTTTGTAGTAGTTGTTATAAAACCTGACAAACGGTTGGTCTTGCGAAAACACATTTTCCCAATTTGCCTCAGAGTACTCGTTGTCATTTAAATCATACTCTTTGGCTCTAACATAGTTTGTTCCATCATAGCTAACTTCAACCCTTATGGGAACAAGTAGGTCTGTTGGAAACGGGTAAGTGCCGTCATAACCAGTTTCACTGGCAGAGAGACCATCAGTTGATTTAAAGGTGGTTGTTAGACATTTCCCCGCTACATTGTAATCACCTGTTGTTTGGATAATTTTAGCCATAACCATTCCATATTCTTCATTCAGAATATCAAGAATTGTTTGGTCATCAAAAGTGCCAGAGTTTGTTCTGGTATAGCGTCGTATTTTGTTTATTAGTTGTTGTCCATTCATAATAATTTAGTTATTTTAGCCCACAAGAATGGGCTAAAGAACGAAACTATTTTCCTTCTATATTGTTTGCTTTTTTCTGTGCATCTGCAACCGCTTGAGCTTGTGATGCTACAGAGTCATAATATACCTCAGCCACTTGTTTTGGAACTTTTACTCTGACACCTTTCTTGATGTGAAAAGGATAGCCGTTAAGGGTAATTGTTTTTACTCCCTCTTTCTCTTTGTTTTCAAGAGGGATAAATATTTCAACCTTTTCTTGTTTGTCCAGTTCTTTTTTCATCGCCTTCGCTTTGTCAGTCAAAACCAACGGCTTTTCTTTGGTTGTTGGCTTTGGCTCAGAGGAGGCAACTTTTTCTTTCAGTTCTTCCAACTCTTTTTTGGCTTTTTCTAATTTCTTCTCTAAGTCTTGTTGTTCCGTCTGTTTCTTTTCAGTTTGTTTCTTTTCTGCCATTTTTTTATGTTAGTTATTAAGGTGGCCGGTCACCGAAGCAACCGGCCATTGTTACTAGGCTGATACACCGTGTTCAATTCTTACCATAAAGTTGTCATTCAAGATTTTAGCTACGAAAGTAGCTTTCCAACCAATGGTTGCCCTTTGGTCTAGAGGGTCAGCTGTACCAGCGGAACCAAGTTGCTTCCTAATGTTTTTCAATGAAGCTCCGGAAATAGAGGTTACTCCGTAGGCGTTCATTCCAAACACAATAGAAGCGTAAACATCATCTCCACCAGCACCTTCACCAGCAAATACTTTGGCGTTGGTTGATTCAATCACACGGATTTCATCAATTTTACCAACCTCACCGGGAAGCTCTGCTCCTCTTAAACCATTTCGGTAGGTTTCAATGCCTTTAAAGTTGGAATCCTGTTTCAAGTCGTAGGTGGTATTTGGGTGAACAATAGCCACATAACACTTGTCAACAGGAACAGTTCCTACACCAGTGGTTGCTTTTACAGCACTGGTAATCTTTTTGGCATTGGCGTTTTTAAGGGTTCGTACCGCTTCACGAGCTTCCGCTACGTCAAAGGTCATAGAGGAAGTAATTTGGTTACGAGCGGTGGCGGTGCTGGCATATTGAACATTGGTACCAGCGGAAAGAACATCTCTTGCCAACGTGTCCAGCGTTTCAGCAGCTTGGTCAGCAAGAATTTCAGTGGTTTCAGTTTCAATAGGGTCTTCCGTTTCCATTTTAAGTTTGTCGGAAAACGTAATGAAATCTCCGTAATAACCAACTTGTGCTTGGATGTCGGTTACACTCAACTGACTTCCGGAAGGAGTTGTTCCTTCTGTCAATGGAGTGGTAGCTGGAGAAAGGCTACCGTACTTTCGGAATTTTATAACATCACTGTTGTTTTTAGGGATGTTTCTCTGTTGCCCAAATAGGTTGTACAAGAACTGGGGAACAGCTCTTTCCAACAGAACTCTGTCGTAATAAGAGTTTATATTTGGGACTTGAGTTTTACCTGTAAGTGCCATAACTTTTAAGCCCGACTGAGAACCTTCTCTTTATACTTTTTAAATTGCTCGGAAGACATTCTGGTAAAGTCTATCTCTTTAGCAGAAGACCCACTGTCGGGAATGTTAACTTTCTTAGAATTAGATTTGTCAACATTATCTTCTTCTGCCCGAACTTCGGCTTCTTTCTGGATAAACTTGCTGGATTTATAAATTTCCAACACAGTTTTTCCAGTTCTTTCGGCTTCTTCCTTTAATTCATCCATTACGTAGGATGCTTTGGGGAATCTGGCTAAGAGTAAATCTTCCGCAAACTTTGCTTCCACATTGGAAGTCTTTGGTTTGGCGGTTTCTGTTTTACCCTTGCCACTAGCCGCACGCCGGAGGTGTTTTTGGCTTTCTTGAATGGCCTCAAAACTCTTGAAGTTTGTATTGAACCTTTTATTGTATTCTTTGACGAATTTATCTTCGTCAAAAGATTCTTTATCGGAAGACTCTTCTTCAGATTCCTCTTCCGACTCCTCTTTTTCAGAGGACTCTTCGGACGATTCTTCTTCGTCCGATTCTTCGCCATTAAGAATGGCCTCAAACTCCTCATCGGACATTTGCTCAGAATCGCTTCCCTCGTCAGGTTTAGGTTCAGACTTTTCGTCCTCCGCTTCCTGATTTGGGTTTAGGTCATCTTTTGTCATTTTGATAATGTTACTTATTATATATACGAAAAACTCGTATATCTACACTATACCACAAAATTTTATTCTTGCAAAAGGGGAGAAATTCTGCGATTAATTTCTTTGATAACCTCCTGTCTGATAATCAATTCTTTTCCAAGTTTTTCCAAATCACCACCGCTGTTTATTGTCAGGATGTTGGCGTAGTCATCCATATTAAACAAATCATTGATAACATACTTCTGAAAATCAGGGTCATTTTTCAGCTTCTCAAAATACGCCTCTCTGGGGTCATCTATAATCTTGTTTTGATTTGGTACGCTTATTCTCATAACATTCTGTTAGGTGAATTAACTTCTGGTGACAATGGCTGTCCGGTAAGATTTTGTTGACCTTGTATTTTGCCAGTCATCTGTAAAGCCATATCTCTTTCTTTGTCAGTCAGTTTGAAAAGTTTAGGGTCTTCTCCCACTAAATCCGCTATTCTCATATCAAGCTTTTCAGCTGTAAACGGATTTGTTACAGTCTGCCTCCAAGCGATTAGGGTTTGCAATTTGCTTTCTTTGTCTATTCTTTCCGCTCCGACAATAAATCTGCAAGAATATTGAATTGACTTGAGCAGTGAGTTTTTGACATTAACAAATCGCACCTCGCCCATAGCTTGAACATTCTCCATTCGTTGTTTGATTATTTCATCTATTTCCCATTGCTCCAGAACTGGGATAGGTTGTCCGTTTACCATTATACCGTAGAAGCCATATTCTTTTTTGACATCATTTAATTCTTTATAAACGCTTTGCGTAACAACCAATTCGTCCATAGCTTTAAGCTCAGCCAGAGAACCAGTGATAGCAATCGCCTCTTCTTTGGTTAGTTTGCGAAGGATGGTTGGAGCCCAAACTCTTTCCAGAAAATCAGACAGAACAATGGACATATTTTCTATGGTTACATCATAGCTTGATTGGGCATTTTTTCGGTTATCCACAATAGCGGTGGCAGATACACGACTGGGCAGTTTTTCTCCGATATCCATAGATGTTACCCCAGTTAATTGTCGTCCCGTTTCAAAGAGGGTATTGGCGACAGAAAGGACTTCGCCTGCTATATATTGGTAGGGGAGGCGTTGGATGTCCTCGCCAGCTTCAAGTTCCAAAAAGCCACCAAGTCCGATTTTATTCATAAAACTTTGGGGAATTGCCCTACTGTTGAAACCTTTTTTGAACACAAATAAACCTCTCAAATCAAGTAATGCTTTTTCACGGTTCATATTCATTATCTCATTGTAGTTATAGATAATCCCTTTAACAATCTCAAAAACAGAGAAGCCTATTCTTCTGCCCCTTACGTGGATATTGTGTCCTTTGGCGTAGGGCATAGTTCTTCTGCCGAATTGGTCTTTTACTGGAGAGGGGAATTCGCAAACTTTCATACTGAGCTCATCCCAATTATCATAGACCTTGTCATCTGTTGGCGTTTCTTCAGTAGCTGAAATCCAGACTTCACACATCGGCGTTTCTCCTGGTTTCCAGTATTCGTAAATTATCGGATTTATTTCATCCTCTTCGCATTTTTGTAATATATCGTTAAATTTATCTTTATCTTTTTTCTTGACGTCTTTTTCGTAATCACGACGTATTTGTTCAACTGTCTTGTTGGTTATTTTTTCCGCCAGCGTACCGAGATTGTCTTGATTGGCTGGTTCTATAATGTTAAATGGGTCAACCACATACGGAGTATCACCAACCAACTTCACATAAACCACTCCGTCCTGAAGCATTGCCTCTCTAACTTGGTTTATTATTTTGTCAGGTTTTTCTCCTTTGGGGTTTGCTTTGGAAACATAGGACTGAATAACACCTCTGATAATGTTAGCCGCTACAATACCGGCATCATTGGTGGCGACAACACTCAAATCTTTGAAATCTATATCGGTGTGTTTGTACTGGGTGTTGTAGTAAATGTATCCGACATTATAAAAAATCTTTTTCAGACCGGATGGTGTTTTTGGTTTTTTAAACATAGAGTGGAAAAAACGGCGGTTTTCCACTAGGACGTCAGTGATTGAATAGCTGACCCCCGGGGCTATTTGTACATTCTGACTGACATTGTCAGATAAGAATTTTTTAAAATCACTCATAGCTTGGTACATCAGCAACAGCAGCCTCAAGCTCCTGATTCTGATGTGTGTTAAATTCTTTAACCATTTCCGGTATATATGCTAAAGCGTCAGCCACATCATCATTTGGGGCTGAGCCATACAGTTCCAGTTCTTCTTCCAGTGTATCACACTTTCCTTTAATGTGAAAGATTTTGCCGGCAGAATAGAGAGGTTCAAGACCGAATATGCGTAAATCTTTAGAAACATTTTTGTTTTTAAGCTCATCAATATAAAATGGTTCGTTTCTTCTGAGCATTTCTTGCTTTAGGAACGGTTCAATAACTTTCTGATACATTGTTGATTCCATTCCTATTCTGGTGTATCTGTTCACCTGACGCAAGTGAAATAGTTTGTCAATCAGCTCCAAAGGGGTTAGCTTTTCGTGCCAAGCGACTACGTACCAATGACCAGTATGTCTGTCAACCCTAACATCGGCAAATCCGGTATAATCATCTCCCGCTCCGGAAGAAGTATCTATTGCCAGAAACCTAACAGTGTCTTTAGTGGCAACAACATCTTCTTCAATGTGTTGAAACATCTCCGGTTTAAATACTTGCGTTTCTTTGGAAATAGGGCTCTGTTGATATAAGGCCGCCCAAGTGGTAGCGGGTGTATTCATTTTGATTTTTTTAAGGACGGGGTCTGCCGGGAATCTGTCTTCCCAGATTGACTCACCTTTCTTCCTACCAACCTTTCGTCCGTCAGAGAGAGTCCATTCCTCATCTTTCTCGGCAATGGCCGGCAAATGCAAAACCTCCCATTCATCCTCAAGTTTCTTTCCTTGTTCAGCCAATTCTCTTTCTATTCTTCCAACAGGGTCGTCCAAGTGCCAACGGGTAAATATAAGGATTAACGCACCGATACCGGGCAATAGACGGGTCATAACTTCTTCGGTAAATATATCCCAAACTTTGTCACGCATAATCTTAGAATTAGCGTCTTCTCTACCCTTAATCGGGTCATCAATTATACACAAATCTGCCGGATTACCAGTGATGCCTGTTTTCATACCAAATGCCCTATATCCGCCATCTCTACCACCAATAACACCCCAATACTCGGCACTTCTCTTGCGGGGGTTTAACCTTGTGCCAAAGATTGCTTCATATTTAGGGTCTCTAGCTAAGTTCATTGCTTTTTTGGAGTGGGTTTTAGCCATCGTAGCGTTGTAAGAGCCGACAATGATATTGAGGTTGGGGTTTTTGCCCAAAGCCCAAGAAGGGAATAATTTAGACGCAAGGGTTGACTTATTGGCTATTTGGGGTGGCATAGCTATCATCAATCGTTTCAGACCGTCTTTTGTCCCCAGTCCTTTATAGACTTGTTGCAGTCTGTCCGCAATCAATTCGTGATGCCAGTTTATATCAAATTTATCTTCCATTACTAAACCATAATTCAGGAGGTCATTGCGACATCCTTGGGCGACAACTTGTGATACTTCGGTACTATTGCTCATTTTTTGTCATTCTACTTAAAATAGCGGCCACTCTGTCAGTGGACACCTCTTGCAATGGTTTAACTTTTTTACCTTCATCCTGTTGCCAATTATACTTGGCTTTCATCCTAAATATATCACCAGCATTTCCTCTTCTAGCCAGACGCTCCATATCAACCTGTTCAAATATTTGCTCCACAATCTCCACCGCCCTTCTTAAATCGTTCTTATGGTTATCACGACTATGCTTCCACGCTTCCCATTGACGCCTTGTAATACCCAAAGCGTTAAACATCCCGGCATCGCTTATCTTATTTATGCCTTCATCGGTAAACTCAATAAGTCCTTTGTCCATCACCATATAGGTATTGAAATAGCTCATAGAAGCGTCAAGGACTTCTTTGCCGGTAGGATAACGACCTCCTTTGGTGTTAAGTTTAATTATTTCCGTTTTTTCTGTTTTTTTAGCTATCTCTTTCATACCACAAAATTACCACATCCGCGCGAAAAAAACAAGCCTCTAAGCATCATGCTAATAAAAGAGAGGGTAATAAAAAAGATACTATAATCGAGATATCAATTGAGATATCAATCGATGCTAACTCAAAACTCTCCTACCCTCAAATTTGCCCCTGCCCCTTGGGGTGTCACCCCCCCCTCTATTAGGTCGCAAAATGTATATTGTACGACGCCATAATTAACAAAAAGCCCACAACTAAGCGATTAGTGGGGGAATATCCCCTAGTGGGGGAATTCTCTCTTGTTTTGGATTTTCCCTTGTTTTGTCTTAAAACAGGGATGGCTACCAGCGTAGCGTAGACCAGTAGCGTAGACCAGCGTAGACCGCACTATCTCTCTATATATATAGTAAGAGCCTATACAGGCTAGAGGCCTTTGTTTTTGGCCGATTTTTGCCTTTTTTATGCGGTTTTTTTGATATCCCTATATATAGGGATATTCTAGAGGTTTCTTTTTTTGGCCGGAGTGGTGGGTGGTGGGTGGTTCTCCCTATATATAGGGCGGGGATGTAGTGATGCTGTTGTTTGTTGGAGGTCTGTTTTTTTTGCCGATTTTACTTGACAAACAATAAATGATATGATATAATATAGGCACAACGATAAAAAAGGGAGGCGGCAGCCTTCAATATATAATACCTGCGACAGCCTCCCTTCTCCCCCATAATAACAAAAAAAATGAAGTATCTACTGCTACTATTACTACTGATTGGTCTGTTTTTTTCGCTGAAAAACGGATTGACGCGAAGTATTGATAACCAATCCGTGATGCTTTGCGAATCCGCAAAAAAAAGCGGAAATCATGAGTGGAAAAGTAAATGTGCCTGCTATTATGCCGGCAACACAATAGACTGTATCTACTGACGCATAACGGCGCGATTATGCGTCACTAGACGCAACTACTGTAGCACCTTGACAATTAAATAAACAAAAAAATGAAAGATTTTTATTCAATTTTTCGGTTAGGCGTGGAAGTTGAAGGCGAATTTATTAATTGCCCAGAGTCCGACGACCGCATCGCCGAAATCAAGGAGGACGGAAGTTTGGATGATAGGCACGGTGGCTATCTGCGCGAAGTTGTTTCTCCAATTATTACAGATGAGGGCAAGGAAGTTGCTTTTATAGATTATTTCCGAGACCTAACCGTTAACGATGCATTATCCATCCCCGCCTTTGCCTACCAAAACAACACGGCCGGAACGCATATTCACGTCAGCTTTCAGGACAAGCCGGATGAGATGTTATTGGTCTTTGACACAAAGCGCTTCGCTAGATTTTTTTTCAAAAAATACAAAAAAGAATTCGGCAAAAGTGTTAAATTTATGCAACGTTTGAGTAACAACTACTGCAACCGGCTGGAGAGATTGGCGACAGTAGCCGATGAGTATTACCACAGGGAAAAAGCCAGTGGTTCTGAGCGATATAACTGGCTCAACACTACAGGGATTTTAAGCGGGCAAAATAAAGGAATAGAATTTCGCATTTTCCCGCATCTACAGACGGCGGAAGGACTAGATGAGGTAATACAATTCATTAAAAAGGTTGTTGGTGATTATTATCACCAATCAACCACGCAAAAAGAGCTGAAAATGTTGGAATTAGTACCGTTCGCTAGGGATGGCGGCACGCTGACGGTTACACCGTTCACCACCGACGCTATTCGCCGTTTACCCTTAACCACCAAAATTATCTTGTTATCGGTGACTGGCGAAAATCACGTTTTGACCGACCGAAGCGTGGTCGGTCAAGCCTGCATCATTATAGGAGCTTTGCTGAAAAAATACCAATCCCTAACTAGTAAGACAATATAATGTGCGTTATATTCCATCTTTCGGGTAAAAACCCAAAGCGTTTCGCCCGTTCGGCGTTTTCCTCCGCTTTCCAATCTAACAACGACGCGGCCGGTTGGCTTGTTTTACGGCAACTTCCCCAAAAAAAATGGGAAGTGAAAGAAACTAAACACTTCCACAACTACCGCAAACCGAAAAAAAAGCCTGTTTACTATTACGACGGGCGCTACCAATGGCAAGACTTCTCCGTCTTGTAAGAAAAAGAAGAAAAAATTGTCGCTGAAATGTATCAGCGACAATTCAAGATAGCCAAAAATGA
>JALXAE010000167.1 GCA_026992355.1 Syntrophobacterales bacterium
TGAACTCAGATCAAAGATTCCTGTAGCTTTTATAAAAAGACAAGAGACAAGAGTTTCTATTATCGGGTCAACAAGTGAATATGAGTGTGCGTGTTTAGCATTCCTAAATGTATTCGAAAAATCAGTGTATTTGCGTTTTAGGCTGAATGGAGATAGGGAACTTTTAAATAGGACTGAATTGGGAATAGTTAGAAAGGTACTCACTGCTAATGGATCGGTTGTATATGACCCTATCATCCCAATAAAAAAAAAGGAAACATTAACACTTAACCCACAGCAGATTACCTACCTGTGGGTGACAGTTAACATGCTGAACATCAAACCAGGCGTTCATCGGACAAACATTTATTTTAGTGATCTTGATGGAAAAAGTATAGCGACTATTCCTCTAGATGTCGAGGTTGTCTCCCGAAAATACGTTCAACAATGCTGGCCCAAGGCAGTAACATGGGGATATACAATAAACAAGCCGATATGGATACATCCACGCTACTGCGTATCCGATTTAGTACGCCATGGAGTTAATGTTTTTGTGGTTCATCCATTTAACATTCCGTTACCTAGCTCAAAGAAAGAGTGGGATTTAAAGCGTGTGAAGAGGCTGCAAAAAGTGGTCCGGTTATATAAGGATAGAGGCATGATTCTTCTGTTCCTAGGACTGAGCCCCGGCCGAGACAAGGAAAGAAGGAGGTCTTACGAAAAACGTCTTCTGCTTCAGAAGCCTATTTTGAAAAAATGGTTATACCATCTGGCCCATTTTTTTTTCAAGGAAGGAATTGATGCAAAAGAATGGGCACTCTATCCTATCGATGAACCTACCATTGAAGATTTCTCCTACATACGCCAATTTGCCACGTTGGTTAAAGAGATTAATCCAAAGATCCAAGTCTACGCCAACCCTATCAATACGCATACACGTATAGCCAGAACCAAAGATCTTGCAACTTTATCCGAGCTTGTTGACTTGTGGCAGCCATCTGTTAAATTAGCAACCACTACCGGTCGTGAGTTTTTCAGTAATTTAAAACGGCCTTGGTGGGTATACGAGAATCCACCTTCACCTGCAAAAGCCGCTACCCCATTAAAATACTATCGTATCCCTTCATGGAGAGCATGGTTACTTGGAGCTGCCGGTATTGGTTTCTGGTCTTATAGTGATACATCCGGGACCAGTGCCTGGGATGACCTAGATGGTAGGCGGCCAGACTGGGCAGTAGTGTACGACAATTCAGGACCGCCAATTTCGAGTCGACGTTGGGAAGCTTTCAGAGATGGCTTGGAAGATTTTGCGCTGTTAAACAGTATTGTCAAGGGCAACAATTCAAATAATATGCACCCGATACCTGAGATTAAAGATCTTGTATCTCGAGTTGTGAGAAATTCAGAGTCGGTAAATGACGCTAGAAAGTATCTTTTCCGTATGTATAGGTGATTGCTCTTATTTTTTGAAGATTCAGTTTCTTTAGAAGGAGAGTTCTTACGATTGTAAGTATGGTTGTAAGAAGAGAGTCAAGTCTGAACACAGAACTTAGTACAGAAATGGTTTTTGCAAGAAGAATGAAAACCAGAAAAACGCCTGACAATTAGAAAATTTATTTCGGAACAAAGTCGATTACTCTGGATGTTCTGGGAAAGGTAGAAAGAGTCATAAAATCTGTATAAAACTTAACAGAGAGGTTTGCACTCAGGCGATCTGACGCTTTCTGTCTCATGGGGCGAACGGTTGAAAGCATGTTGTTAGTCCTCAGGTCTATCCGCTATTACAAGCCCAGGCAACTAATCTACTGGATTTGGTATAATGTAAGACGTCATTTGGCCCCGAAAAGAAGGGGAATGAGCCAATATTATAAGGTTCCTTCGCTTTGCCCTCAATGGAAAGCTCTAAATCTTCGGACGCAACCACTCCGTAACCGCTATGTCAAAACCGAAGAGATAATAGAGAATCGCTTTAGTTTTCTCAATGTGACGAAGCGGTTTGGAAGACATATTGATTGGAACCCGAAGGACGTTGGAAGGCTCTGGATTTATAATCTGCACTACTTTGACTATCTGGATGATTTGTTATCAAGTAATCCAGAGTATGCGTTGGAAGTAGTAAATTCATGGATTGAAAATAATCCTCCAGGTACTATTAACGCTTGGGATCCGTATCCGCTGTCTTTAAGGATTGTAAGCTGGGTTCTGGCTTTTTCTTTTTTTAAGAAGCCTGAAAGTCTTCCATCAAATATAGCCTGTTCTCTCTATCAACAGCTCCGATGGCTGGAGCGGTCCTTGGAATGGCATCTTTTGGCCAATCACCTCTTTAAAAATGCCAAAGCCCTAATCTTTGGTGGGTTATTTTTCCAAGGGAAAGATTCCAAACGCTGGTTAGAAAAAGGGCTTTCTATTCTGCGAAATGAGCTGAACGAACAGATCATGTCGGACGGCGGGCATTTCGAGAGAAGCCCCATGTATCATGCAATGATTCTAAAGGACTGTTTGGACTTAATTAATGTTCGATTTGATAATCGCGCTTACCCTGATCCCCAACTGATAGACTTATGGAATCAATTACAAGAAATGCTGCTTCAGAGGATCCCAGATATGATTCGTTTCCTTAAGTGGATGAGCCATCCTGATGGTAAGATTGCACTTTTTAATGATGCAGCGTTTGGTATCGAGCCAGACTGTGCAGACCTCACGGATTATGCGAGTGCCATTCTAGGAAATTCTCCCAAGATTGAAAGCTCTAATATCGCGTCTTTTCAGGCATCCGGCTACTATGTGATGCGTCCCTCCAGAGAGAACTACCTGGTCATAGACTGTGGACCAGTGGGTCCTGACTATCAACCTGGACACTCCCATAGTGATAACCTGAGCTTCGAGTTATCCGTAAGGGGTACCCGAGTCATCGTAGACTCTGGCACCTACCAATATGAAAGCGGCGAACTACGGCATTATAATCGCGGTAACAAAGGGCACAATACCGTAACAGTTGACGGACAGAACCAGTCTGAGGTTTGGGGTGCCCACCGATGTGCGAGGAGAGCACGACCTTTATATGGTATTCTCAAAAACGCTGATAACGGATGTTTCCGGTTCAAAGGGGCACATGACGGCTATGCTAGACTAAGGGGAAAGCCGATTCATCGCAGAAAGATAACATGGGACTTATCAAATGCCATAGCAATCAGTGATGAGGTGAGCGGTAGTGGAAATCACGACGTTGAACTGCGATTACATGTGCATCCTTCTTTCGACGTGAAGAATTATAGCCGGATGGTATCATTGTATCATGAAGGTGAGCGGTGGCTAACCGTCCAGCCGAATGGCCCCGGTACCATCTCAATACAATCTGGTTGGTATTGTCCAGAATTTGGGAAAAAGGAGCCCTGCAAGGTATTGGTGCTTAATTTCCCTCGTGTATCACTCCCTTTTAAATCTGGCTGGGTTCTGAAGCTATAATGACAGAATGAACATCCTCTTTTTGACACATTATTTCCCTCCGGAGGTTAATGCTCCTGCGTCTAGAACTTATGAGCACTGTAAACGGTGGGTAGCATGGGGCCACAATGTGACGGTGGTTACGTGTGTTCCAAACCATCCGACAGGGAAAATCTATCCCGGTTTTAGAAATACTCTTTTTCAGAAGGAAGTAGTAGATGAGATTAAAGTAGTTCGGGTATTGACGTATCTTACGCCTAACAAGGGGGTTATCAAAAGATCATTTAACTATTTATTTTTTGGAATAATGAGCATCATGGTGAGTCCTCTTATTCACAGGACAGATGTTGTAATATCAACTTCACCTCAGTTTTTCTGCGGTCTTGCAGGCTACTTTGTGGGCAAAATAAAAAGAGTGCCATGGGTTTTGGAAGTCAGGGACTTATGGCCTGATTCGATATTAGCTGTGGCGGCTATAAAAAATCGTGCAGTCATTAAATCCCTATATGCCTTGGAGATGTTTGCTTATCGAAGGGCTGAGAGTATAGTTTCCGTCACTGACTCTTTTAAACATTACATGATCAGAAAAGGGATCCCTACCAGCAAAGTAGAAGTGGTAAAAAATGGAGCGGATCTTTCTCTTTTTAAACCTTTGCCACGACATAATCCTATATCACACAGACTGGGCCTCGATGACAAATTTGTGGTGTCGTATTTTGGAACACATGGAATGGCCCATGGCCTTGAAGTCATTTTTGAGGCCGCAAAAAAGTTGAAGCATTTAAAAGATGTAAGATTCTTGATGGTTGGTGACGGTGCCAGAAGAGAAGAGTTGGTTAAGATAAGGGATAACGAGTCACTTGACAATGTTATTATGCTCCCTCAGGTACCTAAAAGCGAGATGCCATACTTTTGGGCTACTTCGGATGTTTGTCTGGTACTGCTCAAAAATAGTAATCTTTTTAAAACTGTGATACCTTCGAAACTTTTCGAAGCCATGGCTATGGAGCGTCCAATAGTTCTTGGTGTAAGCGGTGAGAGCAAGGAAATTGTAGAAATGTGTGGTGCCGGTATATGTATACAACCGGAAAGTGCACGGGATTTAGTTTCTGCTATCTCTAAATTACGTGAAAATAAAGAATTAGGTGCAGAACTAGGCAAAAACGGAAGGAAATGTGTTGAGAAATCCTATAATAGGGATGTTAGTGCCGGTAAGTTTTTACAGCTCCTAGAGAGAGTTGGAGCTAAAAACAAAAAAGGAGACAGGGTTTGAATGTGACCAGACAAAACAAGTGGTCAAATTGGCTTCTGATTGTTGGTTATGCGCTAATTTTGTTTGCCTTATACTACTCTTCCTACAGAGTCATGATTTCATGGTGGAAGAGGGGAGATTATAATTACTGTTATCTTATTCCTTTTATTGTACTCTACCTATTGTGGGAAAAACGCGAAGAACTCAGTAGAATCCCTTCTGTTCCTTCTTGGTCCGGCGTTGTCCCTCTAGTTTTTGGGATCGGTCTATTTTGGCTGGGCGAGTTGGGCGGAGAATTCTACACCCTTTACTTATCCTCTTGGCTGATTCTAGTAGGTGTGTGTTGGATCCATTTGGGATGGAAAAAACTAAAAACGATCTCATTTCCTTTATTTATAGTGTTGACGATGTTTCCTCCCCCCAATTTTTTGTATGAACGACTAACACTGAAACTCAAGCTCCTCTCCTCCCAGCTTGGCGTATGGCTTATGCACATGTGGGGGATGTCGGCTTACAGGGAGGGAAATATTATTGACCTGGGGTTTACGCAGCTCCAGGTGGTAGACGCGTGCAGCGGGTTGCGTTACCTGTTTCCGCTGGTTGTTCTCGGGATACTCCTGGCTTATTTCTATAAGGCCAGCCTCTGGAAACGAATTGTGCTGGTTCTTTCTACAGTACCGCTATCGATCATAACCAACGCGTTACGTATTGCGCTTACGGGCGCGCTTTACGAAGTTTGGGGAACAAAGG
>JALXAE010000168.1 GCA_026992355.1 Syntrophobacterales bacterium
GGATCTTTTATTTTCAAAATCTTCGGCATAAATCACCTCCTTGAGGCGACTATGCCATAATGTTTCCAATAATGCAATACTAAATACGTTTATTATAGTCTCATTTGACGCAGCGGCTAAGTTTCCTCGATAACGTTCCACTCGATATCATCATGAAACGAGTCGATGATTATTTCTAGTTTCGACTCATTCATTTTGGTCTGAATTTCGGTCTCGCTCGCTTTGAACGTGTCAAACGGGACATGGTTTTGATTTGGAGGATAGATCGCATGCCAGTTTCCATAGCACCACCCTTTCTCTAGTTTGTCATACTCATAAGGTGGTGAGATTTTTCCGACACCCTCTCTGACTCGATCTTACAAGATAACTGAGAAAACATAGCATATCATGTTGAAATAATGTAAAAAAAGCGTGATTATCTTTGTAGGACCCTACCGTCCTTTACCTGGAAGCCGAGGGCATGGAGAATTGTGAGATGGTTTTGGTTGAGCTCTTCCAGGATGCACCGTGGTTTGCGCTCATCTGCCATCCAGTATATGGCACTTCTGAGTGCCCGCATCTCATCCATGATCTCGTTTTCTGAAAGTAGAACTCCGGAGGCTTTAAGCCTATTTGTGAGAAGCCTCAGGTAAGTAAGCGCTGCTATACAAACAAAGGCATGTATCCTTACCTTGGAGTCCGTCCAATGATATTTGGGCATAAATCCTACCCTGAAGGGACACCTGGTGGTTCGAAACTGGCCTTCAATGAGATAACGATCCATGTAGGCTTCATAGATATCCTCAGGGGACCAGTCCAGATGGTCAGTGATAAGGATATTTCTGGCAACTCGCCTGATGTGCTTTTCCGTATGATATCGGTTAAGCGAAAAACCCATAGCCGGACGGCCCTTTTCGGTGAAAAAGCTCAGTTGGAAAAAGTTGGGGCTAAGATGAAGGGCCTCGCAGAGCTTCTCATAGGAACTACGGACAGCCTCCGGGGTTTTAAAATACCTGTGGCCTTTCCGGTATTTTCTTCTTAACTCGTAGAGCGCTTTTCGGAGCTTGGCGAGCTTCTCTTTTAAAGCGTAGCGTTTTTTCTGGATGTTTTCGGATTGCAAGTAATGATTACATTCCATTATTTTCCCCGAAAGGCCCCACTTTTTCTCCAACTAAAGGATCTGGTCTGCCGGATCTCCCTTGGAGAGAACCTTTAAGTTTACCTTACAAGAAAGGGGCTTGAAGTACTTGAGCGAAATGGAAGCAAGCTCAACGGCAATGTATGGTGAAGATGTTCTGGGGTTCGTTCTTTCATTCCCTGCAAATCAAAAAGAATCCTATCAGCGGAACAGGGATAGGTCTGTTTAACCGCCTTTGGCTTTCCATCGATACCTTGGCTTTTACGGGCATAGCAAGTAAGCTTTTCCCTTCTTAATTTTCTTATGGTGATGGGCCATGGCTGCACAGTACTACCGGGGACAAATCCAGTGGAAACCATGCAGCCAGTTTGTACGAATTTTGATGCTCTGGGTTTTCCACAGAAATTTGACAAAATCAAAATGCTTATGGCATTCTTCAGATGACTATGACAGCACATCAAGATTGTTGGCTAATGGCAATTAATATGCGAGAGAGAATCCTGAAAGCACTGTTAAGTAATGTGCCTGGCGGTGATTTATGGGAGTGGCAGGAATTTAGTTCATACAAGATCAGTTGTCTTTTCGTTTTTTTCAAAAGAATAGATTTGATGACGAACATCCTACATTGTCTTGCGAGCCAGGAGTTTAATCTTGATTTGCTTGAAGTCATCATGGTCGAGGATCGAGGTGGAACCGAAGAAGGCAAGAAACTTGCCCAAGAATTCAAGAACCTAAATGTTGCTTATTTTGCACCCCACAAAAACTGGGGCAAAATGGGATATATGAGAAACTATAGCCTCTCCAAAGCAAGAGGAGAAATTGTTCTTTTTCTGGATGATGATACAACGATCCTTGATAAACTTTTTTTAAAGAAGCTGGATGCTTTGTTCGAGAACGACAGACAACTCATGGCTGTCGTTCCGAAAGGAAATGCCTCTTATACCCTTTTGAAAAATCGTTATGGTTATCATGACCCTTACTTTTTTAGTAACCGCTGCGTGGCTTACCGAAGAGAGTGTCTGATTCGTTTGAAAGGGTTTGATAACACATTCGTTGGACAGGAAGATGTTGAACTTGCAATAAGATTCTTGGCCAACGGGTATAAATTTCTCAAAAGCAGAGATCTAGAATATTATCATCCGCCACTTGTGGTTGAAAAACTCAATAAACCCAAGGCGGTTGGGTTTTCATTTGCCAGGTCTAAATATTCTCCTCTGTTTAAATCGTTGCTTGCTTTAAATGGCAGTAGATGGTTACCTCTATTTGCCATTCCCACTCAGCAAAACATAGAGAAAGCAAGATTCGCTTTTGGTTTTCTGCTTGGCTTTTTGGAAGGACTGCGAAGAAGGGGTAAAGAAGTAGTTTATGTATGACTATTGTATAGTAGGCGCAGGTATTACGGGGATCACGGCAGCCTCTATTTTGGCCAGAGAACTGGGCAAAAAAGTAGTAGTTATCGAGAAGCGTGATCATATTGGCGGTAATTGCTATGACTACGTGAATGAGCACGGCATTCTCGTTCATAAATATGGGCCCCATATTTTTCACACTAGATATAAGGAAGTGTGGGAATATCTGTCACAATTTACCGAATGGATACCCTATGTTCACAGAGTTCTGGCATATGTGGATGGGAAATACGTATCTTTTCCCATAAATATCAAGACGCTTGAGCAATTGTTTGACCGTCCTTTTAGTGAGCAGGAAATGAGAGACTGGATAGAAAAGGAAAAAGTTCCAATAAAAAATCCTAAGAATGCCGAAGAGATGGTTATTTCAAGGATGGGATGGTTTTTATATGAAAAGTTCTTCAAGCATTATACTAGAAAGCAGTGGGGAGTAGACCCTAAAGAACTTGCTCCGGAGGTTACCGCAAGAATCCCAATTCGTTTCAATCGAGACGACAGGTACTTTACTGATCCTTATCAGGGAATACCCAAAAATGGTTATAATGCAATGTTTGAAAAGATGTTGGAACATAAGAATATAGAGGTGGTGCTAAATACTGACTATAAAGAGTATATAGATGCAATTTCTTTCAAGAGGCTTGTTTACACCGGTCCAATTGACCAGTTTTTTGACAATATGTTCGGCGGACTCCCGTACCGATGCTTGGATTTTCGCCACCAAGTAATCGAAGAAGAGCTCTACCAGCCTGCGGCTGTAGTTAATTATCCCGGAGAAGTTTCCTACACACGTGTCACGGAATTCAAACATTTTACAAAACAAGATTCCAAAAAAACCGCCCTCTGCTTTGAGCATCCAAAAGATCATCTTTCAGAAAAAGACGTATACTGTTATCCGTTTCCTGTGAGAGAGGCACTTGAGAAGTATTCGAAATATAAGCGATTGTCCAAAAAAATTAAAAATACCATCTTTATTGGAAGGCTGGCTGAGTATAAATATCTAAATATGGACGAGTGTGTAAAAAGAGGATTAGACATCAAGAACTTTGCAAATACCCAAGCTGATCAAAATGAGCGATTCAATTATTTAGGTCTGTAGTGCATCTGCCTTATATTTCCGACAGCAAATCAGGATAACGAAAGCTGCACCAAGACCAAAAATTACCCCCCCTAAAAAACTTCCTGGGAGAAGAGCGATATGTTTTAAATTTTGGTTGTCTTCCAGAAAGATTCCATTTTCGTAGCAGAAACTCTCTTTTGCAACAAACGACAAAAAACCAAAGATACTAGAACCTGGCTTCACGGCAACATCAAACCGTTGAAAAAGCAATCTCAAGAGAATTTTCCCCCAGTACGATATTTGCTGAATTTTTTCATCTTCTAGCGAAATGAGATTATCGAAATCTCTTTTGTACATGGAAGCTCTGCTTCCCTGTATCAGAAAGTAGATTTCTGAATCCTTAAATTTTTCACTGCACCACTGTCTAACATCTTGATTTTCCTTCCTCGATCCCGCTAAAATCAATATTTTCGGGGTTCTCTCATTTCTGGGGATAAGTACTTCCAAGAGTTTGCTTTCATAACTCTTTGTCACTGCCCTAGCATCACATCGTCCCCATTGGTTAAAACAAAAGTCTTTTATCGCTCTAAGTATCAAATATGCTCTGAATCTCTTACCTGTAAAGAAATAATACCACAGTTGCATGCACTTAATTGGTATACATTTTATTAAAATTCTCAGTATCTTTGTCAGATCAAAGTGCTTGGCGTAAACAAGCAGCGGATTTCGAATTCCGTAATAGAAATTTGTGTGGTCACCTCTATCCTTTTCCAGAAACGAGTCGTGATACACGACAGAGGTATAAACACAGACAACCTTGTACCCGTGTTTTTTGAAAGAGATACCCCAATCTATATCGTCCCAAAATATGAAAAATCTTTCGTCCATCAAACCCACTTTGCCAAGAGCACTAAGACGAACCACGGCAGAACATATCGCAACATAGTCAACATCAAACACCAACACACCAGTATGTCTCTCAGGGCGTTCGAGAACAGGGGTGACCCCGATACTCTCTCGCTTTAGTAAACCCCCCATTTCCACGAGAAACTCTCTGTCCTTCTTATTCATTATCCGAGATCCGGCCAACCCAACAGCTTCATCTTTTTCCATTACCTCAATCAATCGGGATAATGTGTCATGTTTCACAACCACGTCATTGTCCAACAACCACGCATACTTATATTTGTTGCTCGCACATGCATATCTCAAACCTGTATTGAAACCACCCGTACCTCCTAAGTTTTCGTTATTCCTTATTAGGTTCACGTGTGGATATTCTTTCTTTACCACCTCTGCTGAACCATCAGTAGATCCATTGTCCACAACAACGATATCAAAGAACTTATAATCAATTTCTTTTAGTACCGACAACAAAGCTAACAGCTCATTCTTTTTGTTCCAGTTAAGTATGATGATTGCCACTCTGGGAAGCATTAGAAGATCACCTTTCCAAAGAGCCTAGCCTCTAGTTCTCGAAACATCAAAGTTGCAATTTCTTTTCTTTCAACGGAATACTCACGGGGACTAAATAGAAGAAAATTGATGCACGCATGGAGAAATGGGAGTAATTCCGGTGATAAGTTTAATCCATTAATAATGTTTTTAACCATTTCGTTGGCCAATTCAGCCTCAGGCGAGACATGAACCCCAAGTATTCGTAAATAGTTTATCATCCTGGCACAAAATAACATGATTAAAATATTAATCCGATTGACTCGTTGTGCTATAAGATTCTGGACCTCTTCGGAATATTTCAAAGCTAATCGGATCAAGTCAATACCATCATCGATTCCTAAAGACTCAAGGCGACCTGCAGTAAGAA
>JALXAE010000169.1 GCA_026992355.1 Syntrophobacterales bacterium
ACGGGTATGCAGTGCCGAACGGAAACGACGGGAAGATCACTGGAAATCCAGGGCAAAACATGTCCTACGTTCACGATAACCTTGATCCGACCAAGCATTACTACTACTCGTTTTTCACCTATGACACCTCCGGAAACTACAGCCAAACCGTTCATGTGGACGTGCAACCACTGCCCACGAACCACGACCCCGTTATCAGCAGTTTCGCCGTTTCACCAACAACGCTCAACAACCCGTATGAAACGGCTACATTTACAGCATCTGCCACAGACCAGGATGGAGACACACTCAGCTACCAAATTAACTTCGGAGACGGAAACTCCGCCACAGGAAATAATGTAACTCACGCATACACCGCCGCGGGTCAATATACCGCAACTTTGACGGTATCCGACGGAAATGGTGGAATAGCAACACAGCAACTCACAGTAACCGTAAACGATCTTCCCCCCGCCGCCCCAACAGGAGTCCAAGTTGAATAAAACAAATTAACAAATCAACCATTTGACTATTTAACAAATCAACGAATAAACAAATCACCAAACAACGAGGCCCTCAGGCCTCTTTTTTTATTTTATGCCCCCCAATTACCCCCTATCTCTCTATGGAATTATGCATATATCTCTTTTTGATGGTATTCGATAAATGCTTGGTAGCCTCTCCCGATAATTTGAATATTCCTTATATAGCATCTTGTGTTTTTGAATCATTGCTAAATTGATCCTACGTTAGTCCTTCTATCTATGATTAAATTTTTGTTTGAGCGTTCAGACATAAATTATAACCTTTTCAATATCTGGAGATACGCTTTTGACTCTGATATTGCGGACTCCATCCTTCGTTAACTATCAACTTTTCTGCCGAATGAGAGAAATCCGGTAAATCCTGTAGATCCTGTCAGACGTTTAATTAGACGGGATTAACGGGATTGACAGGATATTTTTGGTGCTCGTCTTTCCCGATGAAAGACTCGCTTCCAATCCGGCTTCGCCGGAAGGTGGCTTATTTTTTCCCTCATCAGTACCGCTGCTACATCTATAAGATTGTCTTCACCTGTGTGTAACAATGTCAAACGCTGCATTAACTTGAAACACTCATCCTTTCCATCACGCTACAATTGGGTTACCGGGAATTATGAGGGAGATTTAGACCCGCTAAACCGTTAGATGTTCAAAAGGAGGTATTCCGAATAATGGAAAAAGCTTGCAACAGACCCTTGAGCATTCGTACCCCCGGGCCTGTTTTAAAGCAAAGCCTTTGGAAAATACAATACTTGTCTAATTGGGAAACTTTTCAGGCTGTGTATTTCTTCCTTCCAAATAGCGCTATACTGACCAAGCCCAATCCCAGTAAAAGGATTGTAGCTGGTTCAGGTACCGGTGCTTCTACGGTTATTTTGTCTCCCCAGTAATGACAGTCAGGGTCAATTCCGATAGTGAAACCATCCCCGTCTAACAACCAAGATAGTATTGTGGAGTCATTTATGGTGAATACTACGTCGTAGTATGCTGTCGTTTCCCCCTGAGGTAAACCATATGGTCCTCCCTTGGGGTCTGACCATGATCCGTTGATTTGGGTAAATCCCATTCCTGTCCAGTCTGGAGCACTCGTGCTTTGTCCATCCCAGCCAATTTTTTCCCATCCATCTACTTCTTGGCCGTCTACTTCTCGGCCGTCTTTTATATAAAGAGTTAGACTATCGTCTTCGCCATAGTACCAGTCATGGATACCGTAAAAAACGATGTTTATTTGAGTAAGATTAGTGTCTTGGTTTAAATCATCAAGTCCCCAAAAATAATATGAAGAGTGATCAAGATCAATTGGCTCCTGGGTCGCAACAGCTCCCCAACCCTCAGGAGTTTGATATTGGCCGCTATCGTACTGAAAGACAGTGGCGGTTGCCAGTCCCAGAAAACTTGTTAGAAATAAGACCATCGCAAGCGGAAAAACAATTTTTTTCACCGTTCCCTCCATATAAATAGTCAAACTCCTGAATAAAGTGGTTACTTTTTGTAAAACTGGGTTCAATTGAGATCACATTATACGCTATATACTTTGAGCACGAAGTATGCCATAGCGATAACATATTGATAGTACAACGTTTTTAAGAGAGCGCTAGAGGATTTTCCTGTAATTGTGTAAAAAATATCGACGGTGCTGGTTGTCAATATCTTAGTTTATGATTCCTGTACCCAACATAACATGTTAATATCACATACACAAAAGCGAGACAGAGCAAAGTGTTTAGCGAAAATCATGTGTCAGAAAATTTTACGCTTTTCCTCAGCTTCTTGTTGTATTTGCTACATAAAGCCACTCGTGTTGCGAGAAAACTTAAGTATATCAGTAGCTTGGGAAATACTGAGGGCTAAAAACTCAGTGTCGGGAAAATTAACACTTTTAAAATGTTAACAAACTTTTAAAATCGAGTTTAAGTTTTTCGTATGGCTTTCCGCATTGCTATTCTTTGCTTTTTAACATACAACCAAAACGAAATGTGTATAACTCCAATTCCAGCAAAAGCACAAGTCGCTCCCGTTAACAAGCCTCCTTGGATTTGACGGGACAGGCAAAGAGCGCAAGGTTTTCATTTTTCCCAAAATGGGTCACCGACACGAACGAACGCCCCAATTCCGCTTTTACCCATTTCCCGTCAAACGATATTTGGGTAATTACCCATTTCGAGTCAAACGTGTTTTGGGTAACTCACGCTGCTCCCGCCTCCCCATTCTTCAACAAATATTTCCCATAATTCCCATCTGTTACCTCATCTTTTACCCAAAAACGGTCAAACCAATTATGGGTAAAATACTTGACATTTGCATTCCTGTTGTCTAAGTGTAACTGTGTAAGTAGGCAACCTTCTCGAACTTTGGGGGATCATTTCACATTTTTGGAGCCGCATAATGGACGTTATCGAGTTGATGGAGAAGGGGAAGATAAAGAGGGTATTTCGGGCAAGAAGAAAGCTTAACTATCCCAAGCTCATCTACCACATCACTCAGCGCGCTGCCGGCAAGGAACCTTTATTCCTGGAAAAAGATGACTACCTGGCTATGCTCGTACTTATGAAAGAAATCTGTAAGACCCATAACATAAACATGCACGCTTTTTGCCTAATGCCCAATCACATTCATCTGCTTTTAAGTCTCAATGAGCCAAACCTTTCTCAATCCATGCGTAACCTTTTTTCCCGGTATGCCCAGAGGTTCAATAAGAAATACGAGCGGAAAGGACACTTATTTGCGGGGCCCTTCAGGCAGTCCGTGTGCCTTGATGATGCATACATCCTTGCCGCCTCCCTCTACATTCATCTAAATCCGGTGAAAGCTGGGCTGGCTTCAAGCCCGACTCGCTACCGCTGGTCCTCTGTAAGGCTGTACTGCAGCAACTCTGTTGTGGAGTCCTTTGTTGATCCGGCTTTCGTTCTTGGTCTTATTGGCGAAGGGCTCAGCAACGACAATTCGGTTGCAAAAAAGAGATACAAGGAACTTCTCCGAAAGGGCGCAGAATTGGCTGTGGGCAATGTACTGGAGCAAGACCAAGCAATTGAAAAGCTCACCAAGAAGCTCCATAAGATGTTCGGGTTCGCCCTTGCTCATGTATTTAAGAACAATAAGGTTCCTGCCCGGGCTGGCCTGGACCTTTTACCGATGGTGGAGCTCGAAGCCCAAATTGAGCAGTTGAAGAAAGCCGGGGCTGTGAGGAAGCCCCAGAGTATAAAAGCTAGGAGATATTTGATAGAGCAACTTGTGGCAAGGGGATTCAAGAGGAAGGAGATAGCCCGGAAGCTGGGAATATCAAGAAAGACCGTCTATAATATCCTGCGCAGAGAACTGTAAATGAGGAACTAGGAAGATTTAGCTCAGTAGCTACGGTCAAAGCTTATACTTGATGCCTGCCAAAATGCCTGTTTACCAACAGGGAGAGTAGCTCTGGCTAATCTTTATGAAGAAATTGAACAAAACCGATTCACAAGGAATGCCCGCAAATCAGGCGGGGATGCCAGCGAGAACTCGAAAAGAACTTTTTTAGAGGATTCCCCTTGTCAAGAGATAAGATACTGGTAAGCAAGATACCTATTGTCTGGAAGTTGCAGTTTAGCCGGCCATCGCCCCGGAATGGGTAGTCTGGCAGACCAGGTCTCAGCTATTCCCCCTCTCCCTGCCTGTTGAGATCCCCTGTTAACCGGAAATTTCGATTGTAGTCACCCGGATTTCTAATAGTAGCCATTTTCACGTAGAATGGCCTGCTATCTTTCCGGTTCTTTGGTTCTACCAAACTGCATATTCATAATGATCCAGTATAACTTTATCCTTTGTTATCAGACGGTTCCGCTCAATTGCAGCTTGAGCGATGATAATACGATCAAAGGGGTCGCGGATCCAAGGAAGTTCGGAGGCAGCCTTAATTATGTCGATGAATGATTTGCTGCATATTTGGAGTCCAATCTTCTCATGGAGATATTCGAACACAGGAGCTGCTCCGAGGGTAATCCGCCCTATTTCATGCAAGTAATCCATTTCCAATAATACCATAGGAGATATAAGAATCTGAGGTTCATACTCTATTAATCTACGGGCACGCTGGCTGAGGCTTTGGATCCGGCCTGAATAAATCCAGATCACAACATGTGTATCGAGATAAATCATAAATTGGGCTTCCAGTGATCTGACCAATCCATGTGTACAAGGTTATCAGGGTTTCCGACGATGAAGTCTGGATGTTCATCCAGAGAATCGAGATCCCTCCGTTTTTGGACGGGGCTAATTAGAAGATGTTTCCCATTTATCTCAATTTCCATGGGAATGCCTGTTTTTGCAACCCTATCCAATATATCAAGAACCTTTCTTCGGGTGTTTGAACCTGAAGCCTGTTGAGACATGTCGTCATCCTTTCTTAATTTTCCATATGTTATCGTTAATTTTTCTTAATTTAGCACCATGAACGTCTCTTTTCAACAGTGAAGATAATACTTCCTCGACATGATCTTCTATGACGGGGGAGAAAGCCCTAACCCTGGCAAGGTGATATCCCACGTTTTTAACATTAAAATAAGCTGGTTAAGCAATCACAGCACCAGGAGAGGTCAAGTGATAATGAGACGAATATCCATAATTGTGCTTATAGCCATACCTATTTTCTTATCGATGTCAATCTCCACGAGCAGATTGATGGCTGCGGGAGGATATTCTGTGGTACGACGCTGAGGAGTCACCCCAGTAAAATTGAGGTAGGCAATGTGACGGACTATGTTGTAAGCGGTCTGGCCAATGGTGCTACTATTATTTTGTGGCGCGAGCCTGCAACCAGTATGGGGAAGTTGTCGACTCTAATGAAATCTCATGGTATTCAGTTGATACTTCT
>JALXAE010000170.1 GCA_026992355.1 Syntrophobacterales bacterium
ACCTTTCCATGCGACGTTTGTACATTTCATTTCTAAGTTTTAGCTTATCAGATAGCTTTGTGATGGCCATTTCAAGAGTTACATCCATCACCACCATATCCTCATAGGCGACAATCAATCTTTTCAGTTCCGGTATTTTTAAGCTGGTTGCTGCTTTTAAATATACTGGCTGAATGTAGAGGACTGATCCGCCGTATGGAAGGATTATCATTTTACCTCGCTCGACCTCTGAACCAATTTGATTCCAGAGCGTAAATTGTTGAGAAACATAAGTGTCTTGGTCTATTAAAGCGTTTATTTGTGATGGTCCGTAAACCTGTATGTCTTTGGGAAAAGCTAGAACCACTATATTTCCGTACTTGGATCCGTCACAGGATACAGCAGCAATTGCTCTCAAGGTATCTAGACCCCTGGGGCTGAATGGTTGGACCAGCAAGAATTCAAATTTGTGAGGGTTCAGTAAATTTAGTGTCAGGTAATATGGGGTGATTATCTTTTCGGAATTTCCCTCAAAAATTCTCGCAAATCTCCAGGCATCTTCTTGTTTGTAAAATGTTTCAGGATTTTTCTGATGATACCTTGCAAACATTCTCATTTGTATTTCAAACAAGTCTTTGGGATATCGCAAATGTTTCTTGATTTCGTCATCCATGAAAGACATGTTTTTAAATAACTCTGGATAAGCTTGTGAATATGCCTGGATTATTGGGTCCTTTGGGTCAGATATGTAAAAATCAATAGTTCCATTGTAAGCATCAACGACTATTTTCACGCTGTTCCTGATGTAGTTTATTGTTCCGTTGAATGGTTCAGCGTTTGGATAGAACTTTGAGACAGTATATGCGTCTTGAATCCAAAATATGCCTTTGGAAGTGATAACGACGTATGGATCTCTATCCAGTACAAGGAAAGGAGCTATTTTTGTTATTCGCTCAACGATATTTCGTCGAAAAAGAATTTTCGATTTTTTGTTTGTCTTAGTTGTAAAGAAGATGTTTTTGTCCCTGAAGTAGAGAGAAAACAGTACTTTTCTAAAAAGGGAGGATACTGCTACACCACTCCTGCCATCATAATTTTCAGAAACTATCTCTTCACCTTTAGGATAACCTATTTCTCCCAAATCATTGGGGACAATCGCATAGGGATATTGGGACTGACCAAAATAAATTGAAGGTTTACCTAAGGTTACACCGTATTCAGATTTTGGGGGGATGTCCTTAAGAAACCATGTAAGGGGTTCTTCTCCTCCCTGAACAGCAGGGGTCATTACAGCTCCATGACCGTGGGTATATTTCAAATGAATATTCACCCAGTTTTTTGCATTTTCTGGGAGCTGTTTAAAAACTAATTCTCGGGCCCCGATAAAAACCTGCTGGTAAAGATTATTGATTGTGTATCTATCTACATCAACATCCAGGAAGTCGTAGTACGGACGGATTCCTTGAAGCTGTTTAAATACATCATGCAACATTTCCTTATCCCACACGGGAACATTTCTAATTATATCTTCCAATTCTTTTGAAACCTGAAGCAGCCCTTTATCGGTTGGGCGGTATTCTTTTATCCTGACATTGTCCAGCCCGTAGGCCGTAAGAGTTGCCTTGATGGTTCTCCCTATGTACTTTGCTTCTTTGGAAATTTCGTTTGGTTTAACGATATATTTTTGTACCTTACTGGCGAGAAAGTTCGAAGATTTTGCTCCATAAAATAACAAAAACAGGATTATAGTTGCGGTGGTTACTAACCATCCTTTTCCAGTGTTGAGAAAGAATACCGTAGTAATCATGGATGCGAGTATTAAGGCAATGTTGATCCATATTAGCGGGAGGGTGACATGCATTTCGGTGTAACCAGGCCCAAAAAAGGCTCTATGGGAATGAATATATGCAAGTTCGTATCTTTCGAGCAGAAAATTTGCAGCGATAAGCATAAAAAGCAAAGCAACCATGACACTGAGGTGAAATTTTACTATTCTGGGAACCTTAAAATTTGCTGAAGATCTTTTTAGCATACTAATTTCAGCGCCGTATAAAAAGGCTGTTGCTACGAACAATATAAGGAAGCACAAAAACAGCCTGCTCTGGATTAATCTGAATACAGGTAAGGCAAACAAAAAGAAGGTTATATCTTTTCCAAATGTAGGATCAGTGATACCTGATTTCGAGGAGAAAATGAAAAGCAGGGTGGTTTCCCAATCTTTGTACAATGGGTATGAGAGTATAACTGCAAGTGTTATTGAAAGGGGAACATATAATTTCATAGATCCTTTACGAAAATTTGAGATAAGCTTTGTAATCTTACGTCCGGAATCCTGGTTGGTGTCCTCTTTTGATCCCTTCAGAAATGTTGATGCTACCCAGAAGTTTAAAAAGAAAATGACAAAAAACAGGACAGACGAACCTCCGAGGATTGCATATTTGTAAAGATACCTTTTGAGGAAGTAACTTTTGTATCCAAGCGATCCGAACCACCAGGAATCAACGACGAAATCAAGAAAAAGGAAATGAAAAAGTAAGTACAAAACTCCAAGTATTAAAAGCAGTAAAAAACCTAACCCCAGCCTTTGTTTGATTCGCCCAAGCATGTTAGCTCCTTTTAACTACTTTGCTCTGAGAACACCTTACGATATATTGAAACTCTAATGTTGACAACAAATAAGAAAGGCGGAGGTAAAATGGATTTAAAAAATATGGAAAAAACGCGAGAATTGAGGGTAGCCCTGGTAAGCGAAGGTAGGTCTATCGAAGAGGAAAGCTTTGCTATTATTGAGAAAGAGGCCAAAATAGATGGTTATTCCGATCAAGAATGGACGATCGTGCGCAGGGTCATCCATACAACTGGGGATTTTGATTATGCAAACATTGTAAAGTTTTCCAGCGACGCTGTGGAGTCCGGGATAAATGCCTTGTTAAAAGGAGCTTCTATTTTTACAGATACTCGAATGATTGCAGTAGGATTGTCGCCCTGGAGATTGGAATGGTTCGGTTCTTCTGTTGAAACTCCCATCAGAAACCATGAGACTCAGTACCTGGCGGAAGAATGGAAAACCACAAGATCTGCCGCTGCCTTTAGAATTGTGGCTGATCGGTTAAATAACTCCATTGTAGCTATCGGTAACGCTCCGACAGCTCTCCTTGAGGTTGTACGTCTGATAGAAGAAGATGGGATTAGACCCGCTTTGGTGATTGGTGTTCCTGTGGGATTTGTTCAAGCGGCAGAATCTAAAGAGCTACTCATGTCTGTGAAGAAGGTTCCTCATATCGTTTCTGTGGGAACAAAAGGAGGTAGCACCGTAGCTGTAGCCATTCTTCATGGTTTGATGGAATGTGCAAGAGAAGATAGATGAGACTGGTAAAACAGGATATTGTAATAACCTTGGTCACAATTGCACTTCTGATTGCGGTAACAGCGGTTTCTCTTAGCCTTGGAGCAGTTAAAATCCCTACGGATAGAATTTTTCATATTCTTTTCGGGTTCGGGACTCTGGATAGTCATTCGGAATATGAAAATCTCCGTTACATATTGATAAACATTAGGCTTGCAAGGATAGGTCTCGGACTGGTCGTTGGTGCTTCTCTAGCCCTTGCTGGTACGGTGTACCAGGGAATACTCCTTAATCCCCTGGCGGATCCGTATACACTTGGGGTTTCTACAGGTGCCGCTTTCGGGGCATCTCTTGCCATACTTTTCGGTGCTGGTCAATGGACTTTTCTGGGCATCGGTACAATTCCAATTGCTGCTTTTGCGGGGGCTATCACTGCGTTATTTGTTGTGTATAGCCTTGGGAGGTTAGAGGGACGTCTTCATCCGACCACCTTGATACTTGCAGGAATTATTGTTTCCACATTTTTGTCTGCATGGATAAGCCTATTGAAAAGCCTTCACGAAGAATCAATATCTGCCATAGTTTTTTGGATTATGGGATCTTTATCTGGAAAAGGATGGAAGCATTTGTTTTTTATCCTGCCTTATTTTGCCATTTGCTGTGGAATAATATTTTTTTATGCTTCAGAGCTTGATCTTCTGGCTCTAGGTGAAGTGCAAGCTCAATATCTTGGCGTCTCAGTTACGCGAGTTCGCTTCATACTTTTGTCTGCTGCTTCTTTTATCACTGCAGCTTCAGTTTCGTTGACAGGTATTATCGGTTTTGTTGGCCTTGTTGTGCCTCATCTTATGAGATTTATAGTTGGGCCTAAGCATCAAAGGCTACTTTTTTACAGCTTTTTTGCTGGAGGAATAATGCTTGTTGTATCGGACACAATAGCACGTACGATTCTTGGCCAGGGACAGGAATTACCCGTTGGTGTAGTGACTGCACTTATTGGAGGGCCTTTCTTTTGCCTAATTCTTTTTACCCGCAGAAAACAAATGGGGATGTCGTCTTAGAGATATCCGATCTTAAGACGGGATATCGAGGTCGTTTTTTCCTTGACAGAGTTAATCTTCCTGTGAAGAGGGGGATTTTTCTGGGTGTGTTGGGCCCGAATGGTTCCGGGAAATCTACATTGCTTAAAGCAATATCGGGTACCCTCCCTATAATGGGTGGCTCCATAAAGCTTTTTGGCAGGCCTCTCGATAGCTATACTGGTAAAGAAAGGGCTACCCTGGTGGCAGTTTTACCTCAGGATACCACAATACAGTTTCCTTTTACCTGTGGAGACATAGTATGGATGGGGCGTTATCCCCATAAAAAAAGATTTTCTCCTGTAACTCCTGAAGATGTGGAAATTGTAGAATGGGCTATGAGAATCATCGGTGTAAAGAATCTTGAACACCGGCTTATTACAGATGTAAGCGGTGGTGAAAGACAGAGAGTGCTTCTTGCACGGGTACTTGCCCAGAAAACTCCTCTTATTTTGTTGGATGAGCCCGTTTCTGCAATGGATATTAGATGGACTCTCGAGACGTTACGTTTTTTGTCCACTCTATGTCATAGGGATAACGTCACGGTAGTTGCGGTGATGCACGATATAAACATGGCAGCAATGTTCTGTGATGAAATCGTATTTCTAAAGAATGGAAAAATGATTGCCTATGGTAGTACTGAGGAGGTGGTTTCTGCTGAAATTTTAAAAGAGGTGTATGAAACGGATGTTGTAGTGTTTAAGCCTGACTGGCTATGTAGACCTCAGGTTATCTTTCCTCCTGAGTCGGATTGTCACAACTTCAGGCTGGGTTCCAAATCTAGCAAATATTCCTGATGAGCCGACACCGGAACTTGTATAACCTGTCATTTCTCTGTATTGCCATATGCCATATACAAACCTTCGTCCTGTCCTGCTGTGAGTGAAAACTGGTCCAATTTTGGGCAAGGCTATTTGTCCGGCGTGCGT
>JALXAE010000171.1 GCA_026992355.1 Syntrophobacterales bacterium
TGTCAACGGAAGTTAATTCGATATTACCTTTTTTAATAAATTCATCTCGCAAAGCCCTCGTAAACAAAAACTCCAGGGTCGGCTCAGATGTTTCATTAGAAAATAGCTCCACCGCAACCGAACGAATCTCGTTTTCCCTACCGGCTATATCCGAAAAATGATAACCACATGAATAAAAAAATAAAAACAGCATAGTGAAAAAACAAATGCAAAGAATATTGTAAATTCTCATCTTTTTAGGAAAACTCCCCTATACTACACCATAAAGGGTTGAGACCATATATAAACCTTCTTTTCAGAAAAACAACTAAGATCACCAGTTACACAGGCTGGCTTCCACTTTATCGCCAGCCCCTATATTAAATACCCTTAACAGACAACATTAACCAGCTTTCCTGGAATCACTATAACCTTTTTAATAACCCTTCCAGACGTAAATTGCTTAATTTTTTCTCGTTCAAGAGCTAGCCTCTTTACTTCTTCATCGGAAGTGCCTGCAGGAACGGTCATTCGGTCTCTAACCTTACCATTAACCTGAATGACTATCAAAACTTCTTCGGCAACAATTGCATCCTCATCATAGCTTGGCCATGGGGTATTCAAAAGCCTTCCCTTATTTCCCAGTTCCTCCCAGAGTTCTTCCGTTATATGGGGTACCATTGGAGACAACAGAACAATAAGGCTTTCAACCGCAAATCTGACAATAGACCAAAAGAGCTCATCTTTTGTCTTTACCTTTTCTTTAGCTTGATAGAGGGTGTTCAAGAGCTCCATTGTGGCCGCAATGGCTGTATTGAAATGGAAACGATCTTTTATGTCATCCGTAACTTTTTTGATAGTTTGATGAGATTTCCTGTAAAGCTCCGCTAATGGTCCATCTAATTTGGCAATAGAACCCTCGTAAGGCTTAACCCCTTTTAAATTGTCTATATTGTCAGCAACAAAGCGCCAGAGTCTTCCCAAAAAGCGATAGGCGCCTTCTATTCCTTGATCACTCCATTCAAGATCCTTTTCAGGTGGAGCAGCAAACAAGCAAAAGAGTCTTACTGTGTCGGCCCCATAAGCTTTAACCATATCATCGGGATCAACCACATTTCCTTTGGATTTACTCATCTTGGCGCCATCTTTGATAACCATACCCTGAGTAAGCAGACGTATGAAAGGTTCATCAAACTTTACATAGCCCATGTCTCGAAGGACCTTTACAAAGAATCTTGAATAGAGAAGATGCAAAACCGCGTGCTCTATGCCACCGATGTACTGATCAACAGGCAACCAGTAATCCACCTTTGCCGGATCGAAAGGCTTAGAATCTTCATTGGCACAGGCAAAACGTATAAAATACCAGCTAGATTCTACAAAGGTATCCATTGTATCGGTCTCTCTTCTTGCAGGTAAACCGCATTTTGGACAAGTGGTTTTGTAGAAACTTTCGGATACCGGAAGCGGAGATGCACCGTTTGGAAGCAATTCAAGATCCAATGGTAACACAACCGGTAAATCTTCTTGGGGTACTGGAACAGTACCACATTTATCACAATATATAATGGGAATTGGTGCTCCCCAGTACCTCTGCCGAGAAATCCCCCAATCTCTCAACCTATACTGAACCTGGAAGCGGCCGAGCCCTTGAGCTGCAAGCTCCTCTGTGATAGCCTTTCTGGCTTCTTCCGAGGTTAAACCATCAAATTTGCCCGAATTTACCAATATTCCATCTTCTTCAAAGGCTTCGGTAAGTTCATCGGAGTCGGGAATCTTTTCGGAATCTTTCGGCTTAACAACAACCTTTATTGGTAAGTTGTATTTTCTAGCAAACTCAAAATCTCGCTGGTCATGCGCCGGGACCGCCATAACGGCTCCAGTACCATATTCCATCAGCACAAAATTGGCTACAAAAATGGGCATCCTTTCGCCAGTTAAAGGATTTATGCAGTAGCTTCCAGTAAATACTCCTTCCTTTTCCAGCAGTTCTTCTTCTCGACCGCTTCTTTTCGACTTCTTTACCTTCTCTACAAACTCAATAACCTGAGCTTCCTGCTCCGTCCCCTCGCACAATTCCGCAACCAGCGGATGTTCAGGAGCAATACTCATAAATGTTGCACCAAAAAGCGTATCAGCCCTCGTAGTAAAAACCACTATTTTTTTATCCGTACCCTCTATGGGAAACTCAATTTCGCTACCGTGGCTCTTACCTATCCAGTTCCTCTGCATAACGAGAACTTTCTCAGGCCAGCCCTCCAACTTGTAGGTATAGTCAAGGAGCTCTTCAACATAATCAGTAATCTTGAAGAACCACTGTTCCATTTCCTTCTGTACAACAGGGCTATCGCACCTCCAGCAAGCCCCATTCTCAACCTGCTCATTGGCAAGAACCGTCTGGCATTGTTCACACCAATTCACGTAAGCTTTTTTCTTATAAGCAAGCCCCTTCTCAAACATCTTTATGAAAAATAGCTGTTCCCATTTGTAATAAGAGGGATCGCAGGTGGCAAATTCCCTTGTCCAGTCATAGGAAAAACCAAGCCTTTTAAGTTGTTTTTTCATGTAGTCAATGTTGTCATAAGTCCACTTTGCCGGATGGATATTGGCTTTGATTGCTGCATTCTCTGCAGGCATTCCAAAGGCATCCCATCCCATCGGATGAAGGACATTATAGCCATTCATCCTGAGAAACCGTGCGACCACATCGCCAATGGAGTAATTTCTTACGTGCCCCATGTGAATTCTTCCGGACGGATAGGGAAACATCTCGAGAACATAGAACTTCTTTTTGGTGCTGTCTTCCTTAACCTCAAAGATTCTTTCTGTCTCCCATATTTTCTGCCACTTTTCTTCTATAGCATGAGGATGATATTTGGGTTCCATCTTCGCTCTCTCCTTTAACTGGACATATTTCCTTTACCATGCTCCGTCAGCCTTCTAGCACAGAGCAACCACTTTGGCAATGAAAGTGGCTTCACCTCATGTGAGGCAACAGGTTACTCCTCACAGCATTGTAAATTACTTCGTAAAGAACCTGACTGGATGTAGCTATTATGTTTCCATTTTTCAAAACACCCTTGCTTCCCCAAAAGTCGCTGACTACCCCTCCAAGTTCTTCTATCATTAAAATTCCTGCAGCTATATCCCAGGGTTTAAGACCCACCTCCCAAAAACCGTCAATTCTTCCAGCAGCCAGATAGGCCAGATCAAGAGCCGCAGAACCGGTTCTCCTAATATCGCTAACCTGGCGAAATATTTCCTCAAATGTTTTAAGATAGGGTCTTATGAGGTCCTTTCTCCGAAAGGGAAACCCCGTCGCAACGAGGCTGTGGGCCACATCAGGCACGCTGTTGCTCTTGATAATTTGTTTTCCATTCAGATATACGCCCCCACGCCTAACACCAATAAACAACTCATCGGTAACTGGATTGTAAACACATCCAGCAACAGGAGCCCCCTGTTCAATTCTTGCAACTGTCACTGAAACCATTGGAAAGCCGTGAATAAAATTGGTTGTGCCATCAAGTGGATCCACCACCCAAAAGGAGCCCTCCGGAAGTTCCTCATCATCAAAGCTTTCTTCACCAATTATCACATCATCCGGATAGGCTTGTTTTAATATAGCGGTTATTATCTCTTCGCTTTTTTTATCCGTTTCCGTCACATAGTCATGAGTAAGCTTGTGTTCAAACACAATATTTCCGTTTCTAAACAGTCCATCTTTAATAACCTCTGATGCCGAATAAACAGCCTCTGTCATCACGGATACAATTTTTTCCCAGTTCATTACCTCCTCCTGGCAAATTGTTTCTTTTACACAAACAAAGAACTAAACAAACATAAAAAACGGCAAGTCAAGATAAAACAAACACTTCCGAACACCTTGCTTGACAGAAACCAACATGCATGCTAATGACCAGGTGGTCATTTGGAGAGAAATGTGGAAACCCAGAAAATTCCCACAAAGGTTTTTATAAATCTTACGGAAGACAAAAAGCGCCGTATTCTCGATGCTGCAGTGCGTGAATTTTCAAAGCACGGCTTCCACCGGGCAAGTATTAATAGACTGGTCAAAAATCTGGGCATAGCAAAGGGTTCAATCTTTCAGTATTTTGGTTCAAAGGAAGGGCTCTTTAAGGTAACCTTTGAATATTGCATAGAACAAGTAAAAAAATCCCTCAGGAAAATTAAGCATCAGTCCAACGGAGTATCTTTCTTTGACAAAATAAAAAATACCGTATTCGCCGGTATCGAGTTCGCAAAATCTCATCCAGAGGCCTACCAACTCTATTTAAAAATGGTTTTTCAGGAAGATTTTCCTTTTAGAGAAATGTACATTAAGCAAATTCACATTTTTTCAGCAGATTATCTTAGAGACCTCGTAGTTGAGGGAATAGAAAGAGGGGAGTTAAAAAAAGATCTAAACATAGATGCGACCGTCTTTTTTCTGGATTCATTGCTGGATAGGTTTGTTCAGGCCTATGTGGTTGAATTTCTTGATGCTGGAGCAGAAATACATGCTGCATCTAATAAAAAGATTTCAAGTTACGTTGACGAATTAATAAACCTTCTAAAAACCGGTCTGGGAGCAGGAGAAAGGTAGTGAGAAATTCGCGAACTAACGGGATTGAACACATTGAAGAGAAGGTCAAAAAAGGAATTAGACTAAACCGGGAAGACGGAATCGCTCTGTTTAAATTCAATGATATACTTAAAATCGGGAAACTCGCAAATTTCGTCAGAACTAAACTCCACGGAGAAAAAACCTATTTCGTGATAAATCGTCATATAAATTATTCTAACATTTGCGTTAATGGATGCGCCTTTTGTGCTTATGGAAAGGTTAAAGACGATGCTGACGCCTTTGTACTTTCTTCAGACGATGTAGCCGAAAAGCTTTCTGAACCTACTGCAAAATCCGTCACTGAAGTTCATATTGTTGGGGGATGCCATCCAGAACTTCCATTAAAATACTACGAGGATGTTATAAAAGCAGTAAGAACCGCAAAGCCTGATTGTACTATAAAAGCTTATACTGCCGTTGAAGTCGCTCACATAGCTCAAATTGAAAATCTATCTATTGAAGATGTGCTTTCTCGCTTTAAAACAGCCGGGCTGGATATGATGCCTGGGGGCGGTGCGGAAATCTTCGCAGAACCTGTTCGCTCCAAAATATGCCCGAAAAAACTCAGTGGCAATGGGTGGCTCAATGTGGTAAAGACGGCCCACAAAATGGGCATAAAAACCAACGCCACTATGCTCTTCGGGCACCTTGAATCCCTAGAAGATAGAGTTGACCACCTGTTGGCT
>JALXAE010000172.1 GCA_026992355.1 Syntrophobacterales bacterium
TTGATAACGCCGGTTGCCCTTGAGAAGGAGCTTCGATTTGCAATTCGTGAAGGTGGACGTACAGTAGGTGCCGGAGTCATTACGGATATTATTGAATAATCGAGATCGATTTCGGAGGCATAGGTAAAAAAATGGAAACCGGTGAAAGAATACGCATCCGCCTTAAAGCGTATGACCATAGATTATTAGATCAGGCAGCGAGAGAGATCGTTGATACTGCTCATAAAACGGGTGCCAGGATTGCGGGGCCAATTCCGCTGCCTACAAAGATTCATAGATATACTGTGCTTAGATCTCCTCATGTAAACAAGAAGTCAAGGGAGCAGTTTGAAATAAGGGTTCATAAAAGACTTATTGATATTCTTGAGCCCACTCAGCAAACGATAGATTCTCTTATGAAGCTGGATCTTTCGGCTGGTATTGATGTGGAAATAAAATCATAGATGGCGGATGACAAAAAAGAGAGCGCGAAGCCATGATTAGGGGATTAATTGGTCGTAAATTAGGAATGACACAAGTTTTTGCAGAAGATGGAACGGTTGTGCCAGTGACGGTACTTGAAGTCGGACCGTGTGTTGTTACTCAGGTTAAAACAGAAGAACGTGATGGATATAAGGCCGTACAACTTGGATTTGGAGAAAGAAAAGAGAAAAATGTGAATAAGCCCTTAAAGGGTCACATGCAGAAAGCTCTTCAAAGTTCAGGTCGAAAAAGTTACTTCTCGGTACTTCGAGAGTTTCGTGTTGAAGACACAGAGCCTTTTGAAGTCGGAAGAGAAATTCGCGTGGAAGATGTTTTTCAGATTGGTGAGCGTGTGGATGTCACTGGAAGAAGTAAGGGAAGAGGTTTTTCGGGAACAATTAAAAGATGGGGCTTTAGCCGGGGTCCCATGACTCATGGATGTAAGAACATTCGAGAGCCAGGTTCAACAGGATGTGCTACCTTCCCGGGGCGTGTAATAAAGGGCAAGAAAATGCCCGGTCATTATGGTGATGAAAGAGTAACTGTTTTGAATCTCAAAATTGTTGATGTACGGCCAGAGGATAATGTTGTGTTGGTTAAAGGTGCAGTACCCGGAGCGCGAAATGGGATTGTGCTCATTAGAAAGACCAACCGAGTAAAATAAGGAAATTGGGGATCATCATGCCGACGGTAGATGTGTATAACATTCAGGGTGATGTCGTAGAACAAATTTCATTGCGGGACGATATTTTTGACATTCCTGTTAAGTTGCATATTTTGCATCAAGTTGTTCTTTACCAGCTTGCCAAGCGAAGAGCGGGGACTGCTAAGACAAAGACGAGAGCTGAGGTCTCCGGTGGAGGAAGAAAACCCTGGCGGCAGAAAGGCACAGGAAGAGCGCGAGTGGGGTCTATACGTTCTCCTTTGTGGAAGGGTGGTGGTGTTGTTCATGGTCCTAGACCTAGGTCTTACGCAATAAAGGTTCCCAAAAAGGTAAGGCGGCTTGCTCTCAAAATGGCCTTAACTCAAAAACTCAGGGATTCAGAACTTACTGTCTTGGAGAATTTAAAGCTGGATAGAATAAAAACCAAGGATTTCGTTGCTATAGTTGAGAGGTTTAACTGGGACAAACCCCTCGTTGTTATACCCGAAAAGGACGAAGTAGTAGAGAAATCCGCCCGTAATATCCCGAGAGTGAAGGTCTTAAGAAGTGAGGGATTAAACGTTTACGATATTTTAAATTACCATCACCTCGTTTTGACGAAGGACGTAGTAAACAAAATTGAGGAGTTCTTAGGGAAATGAGCGACCAATTAAGGGCTTACGAAATTATAAAAAGACCGATTCTTACAGAGAAAAGTCTTGATCAAAAAGGGATGTATAACAAGCTTCATTTTGAAGTGGATAGGCGAGCAAATAAGATTGAAATAAAAAAGGCAGTTGAGCAAATATTCAAGGTGGATGTCATTGATGTTCGCACCATGAATGTAAAGGGAAAGCGAAAGAGGGTTGGTCGTTATTGGACTAAAAGGCCTGACTGGAAGAAGGCTATTGTTACTATAAAGCCTGGTCAGAAGGTGGAGTTTTTCGAGGGTGTATAGATAATTTTTTGAGTGTGAGGATGTCCCTATGGGAATACGGAAAGTAAAACCTACATCACCTGGACGACGCTTTCAAACGTATTTGACGTTTGAGGAGATAACCAAGAAGAGACCTGAAAAGAGTTTAGTGGTCCCGTTGAAGAAAACGGGGGGACGTAATAATTACGGCCGTATTACAGCGTGGCATCGAGGCGGAGGTCATAAAAGACTATACAGGATAATTGATTTCAAACGCGATAAAGAGAATATTCCTGCTAAGGTGGCTGCCATAGAATATGACCCAAACAGATCAGCCAATATAGCTCTGCTTCACTATGTTGATGGTGAAAAGAGATACATTATTGCTCCTGTAGGCTTAAGTGTTGGGGATACGGTGATTACTGGAGATGATGCAGACATAAAGCCTGGTAACTGTCTTCGGTTGAAGGCTATCCCTGTTGGTACGATAGTTCATAATGTAGAGATGCAACCTGGTAAAGGCGGGCAGTTGGGAAGGGCTGCTGGAACGGCAATCCAGTTAATGGCTAAGGAAGGAAAGTACGCAATTTTAAGACTTCCTTCCGGGGAAATGCGAATGGTTCCTCTTGAATGCAAGGCCACCATTGGCCAGGTTGGAAATATAGACCATATTAATGTGTCGATTGGGAAGGCTGGAAGGAACCGTTGGCTTGGTCGCAGACCACACGTTAGAGGAGTAGCGATGAACCCCGTTGATCATCCGATGGGAGGTGGTGAAGGTAGAAGTTCAGGTGGTAGACATCCTTGCACGCCATGGGGTGTTCCCACGAAGGGATATAGAACGAGAAAACCAAATAAACCGAGCGACAAGTTTATAATAAGGCGAAGAAAGTAGTAAGGAGGTAAGCTGTGCCGCGTTCTCTAAAAAAGGGCCCTTTTGTAGACGATCATTTGATGAAGAAGGTTCTGAAGGCCAAGCAGACTGGTGATCGCAAGGTGATCAAAACTTGGTCGCGTCGGTCGACAATTGTCCCCGAATTTGTAGGGTTAACAATAGCGGTTCATAACGGAAGGAAGTTTATTCCTGTTTACATAACGGAAAACATGATTGGTCATAAACTTGGTGAGTTTGCACCTACAAGAACGTTCTATGGTCATGCTGGTGATAAGAAGTCAAAGGTCAAAGGGAAGAAATAATGGAAGCGAGAGCAGTTACCAAATATGTGCGAATTTCTCCTAGAAAGGCAAGGTTGGTAGCGGATTTGATTCGAGGCAAGCGAGTTGATGAGGCGTATAGGATTTTAAGATACACGCCGAAACGTAAAGCAGCTCGGTTTATTTATAAGACCTTAGCTTCTGCTGTGGCAAATGCTGAGAATACCAAAATGATGGATGTGGATATACTTTATGTGAAGGAAATATATGTCAATGAAGGACCTAGGCTAAGGCGTTGGAAGGCTAGAGCCATGGGAAGGGTAAGGCCGATTATAAGGAGAACTAGTCACATTACAGTGGTTGTCGCTGAGGAATAACCTGCAAGGTGTGGAGGTGTGAAGGTTGGGTCAAAAGGTTCATCCGAAGGGTTTTAGGCTTGGTATAATCAAGACGTGGGATTCCAAGTGGTTTTCTGAAAAAGGTTACGCCGGTTTGGCTATTGAGGACAAACGTATCAGGGAGCTTATTAAAAATCGCTTGTACCACGCTGGTATATCCCGGATAGAAATTGAGAGAGCCGGGAATAAAGTCAAAGTTATAATACACACTGCCAGGCCAGGTATTGTTATTGGGAAAAAGGGCGTTGAAATAGAATCTCTCAGAAGCGACCTGGAACGAAAATTTGGTCGGGAATTTGTGGTAGATATAAAGGAGGTCCGGCGTCCCGAGTTAGATGCAACATTGGTTGCAGAAAACATTGCCCTTCAGCTTGTTCGGCGAGTGGCCTTTAGGAGGGCTATGAAAAGGGCAGTTTCTGCGGCGCTGAAAGCTGGAGCGAAGGGAATCAAGGTTGCCTGTGCTGGCAGGCTAGGCGGTGCTGAAATGGCAAGGAGAGAATGGTACCGAGAAGGACGCGTTCCTCTTCACACCTTGCGAGCGGATATCGATTACGGCACAGCGGTTGCCAAAACGACCTATGGAGTAATAGGTATCAAGGTCTGGATATTCAAGGGAGAAGTTCTCACATAGATGTTTTTAGCTGCTATCTGGGATCTTAACGTTTAGGAGAGCGTAAAAATGTTAGCTCCGAAAAGAGTTAGATATCGAAAGAGACAAAAGGGAAGAATGAAAGGTGCCGCCTATCGCGGTAATAAGGTCAGTTTCGGCGATTTCGGTCTTAAGGCACTGGAATGTGGTTGGATTACAGCCAAGCAGATTGAGGCGGCTCGTATTGCGATAACCAGGCATGTGAAAAGAGGGGGCAAGGTCTGGATTAGGATTTTTCCAGACAAACCGATCACTAAAAAGCCTGCGGAAACTCGAATGGGTAAAGGAAAGGGTTCACCTGAAGGTTGGGTTGCCGTTGTAAAACCCGGAAGAATTCTTTACGAAATCAAGGGTGTACCCGAAGATGTGGCAAAGGAAGCCTTTAGGCTGGCGTCTCACAAACTACCTATAGCTACAAGATTTGTATCGAGGCAGGATGTGCTATGAAAGCAAGTGAGTTAAGACAACTGACTGTTCAGGAATTGCATCAGAAACTCAGGGAATTGAGAGAAAGTTTATTTAATTTAAAGATTCAGCATTCGGCGGGTCAGCTGCAAAATACCGCACAGCTTAAGAAGACCCGAAGAGATATTGCAAGGGTTTTGACAGTTTTACGGGAGAAACAACGCGAGACGGAAGTTGCGTGAGGTAATTACATATGGAAAACAAGAAATCTCATAGGAAGACACGGGTAGGAGTTGTTGTAAGCGACAAGATGGATAAAACAGTTGTTGTTCTTGTTGAACGGTTGGTGCAGCATCCCAAATATCGTAAGTACATAAAAAGAAGGAATAAATTTAAGGCTCATGATCCCCAAAACCTGTGTCGGGAAGGCGATAAGGTTTTGATTGAAGAAACCAGGCCTTTGAGCAAAACAAAGCGTTGGAGAGTGGTCAAAATCCTCGAGCGCTTAGAAACAGGGGAAAAAGTTGCTGTAGAGTAGGAGTAAGCGATGATTCAGCAGGAAAGTCAGCTAAATGTTGCAGATAATTCGGGTGCGAAGAGAGTTTATTGTATTCGTGTTCTTGGCGGTAGTAAAAGAAGGTATGCCTCTGTGG
>JALXAE010000173.1 GCA_026992355.1 Syntrophobacterales bacterium
CTTGCAGGGTGGTGAAAGGGATTTTTGTAACCGCAGCTGCAAACTGCAACCCTTGGAGAAACCTTTCTTAAGAAGGGAAGGCTGCTTGAATGTCTTGCTCCATGGTGGGGCACAACTATCACGTCTGCCCCAACGTCCACGCCCGTTGCAAGGATTGAAGATTCCCTACCCGCCTCGATATCACCCGGAAGCAGCACACCCCTTTCCTTAAAAAGAAGTCTTATTACCAATCCCCTGTCATTTCGAGAAAAGACCTTAGGATCTTTTGGCAAAAGACATTCTATGCATAAACCGTTTTCAAGGCACTGGCCATAAGGAGCTGAAAACCTCCTTATGGGCACACCCTTTTTCAAAGCCTCTTGAATGAACTCCCTGTAGTGCTCGTTGTCCAGGTTTTCATCACTGTTAAGCCATATCCGGCCCACCTGAAACTCTTTCAAAATGGAGGCCGCTCCGCCAATGTGGTCTGTATCCGGATGTGATATTGCAAGGATATCTATCTTTTCTATCCCGAGCCTTCTTAAATATGGCGCCACAACCCTGCTTCCAACGTCAAAATCTGAGTTTCGAAATCCCCCTGAATCAACCACCATGTGAGCGCCTCCAGGAAGCTCAAGCACCTGGCAAAGCCCCTGGCCAACGTCTACTACATGCAGCAAAAGACTGCTCCTGTGTGCCCTTAAATAACTTTCAAGAAAGTGTCCTGATACCAGAACCATGAGAAGCGAAAGGGCCAAAGGCCGCCATCTTTTTCTGAACAATGAAAGCGGTAAGACCAGGAGTATCAATATAATGATTGCAAGCTCCCAGAGGGTGGGAGGGATGACAAAATGGTTCGACCAGAAAGGGCCTGTAAAATACTTTGCGAGTAAAATCATCAAGTCGATTGCCTGGTATGAAAGGGCAATGAACGTATTTGCCAGCCAGGGGAAAAATAACGAGCAGAACGTACCTGCAAAGAGCGCAGGCAGGGCCACAAATTCCACCACAGGAATGCAAAGGACATTTAGGGGCATGGCCCAGGGATTTAATCTTTGAAAATAAAAGGCAGCCAGTGGGCTTGAAACCACAAAGGCAAGGATGCACACCATCAGAAAGCGTACCAGCGGCCTTCTTTTTATGGCAGGAACCTTCATTTCAATTGCCCTTCCAACATGGATCAGAAAGAAAACCATCAGAAACGAGAGCTGAAAGGAGATGTCAAAAAGGTAAAAGGGGCTCATGAAAAGGAGAAGCCATGCAGCCACCACGAGCCCTGACTCGATGCTTGTTTTCCTTTCAAGCATCATGCAAAGGGCCAGGGATGAAATCATCACAAAGGCCCTCAGACTTGAAGGAGATAGCCCTGAAAGCAGGCAGTAGAAGCCGCACGAGACAACGGCCAAAGGCCATGAGATCTTGAAGATATCCACCCTTAAAAGGAGCCAGGGCATGGCCTTCCCCAAAAATTTCAAAAGAAAGAAGGGGAAGGCGGCAACTATGGCCATGTGAAGGCCTGAAACGGCAAAAAGATGTCCAAGGCCTGATGCAGAAAAAAGCTGCCTCAGATCCTCTGAAAGCCAGGCCCTCGAGCCGGTCACAAGGGCCACGGCAACAGCAGCGACATCCCGAGAGGGTATTTGTGAAAAAATGGTCTCTATTACGCCCCGTCTTAGACTTGAAGTAGCGACGTAAAAACGCTGCCAAAGGCCGGGAGAATTGGTAGCGGAACCTTTTAGAAAAACCACTTCCAGGGGGCTTGAGCAGCTGGCCCTTGTCATGATGCCTCTAAGTGCCCAGAAATTTTCAAAGTCAAAGGTCCCTGGCGTTCCAAAGTTTCTGATTTTATGGACTCTGGCGAAAAAAAGAAGTACCTGGCCTGGATTAACCTCCTGCCACGGAGTTGACCTGAAGCTTGCCAGAACCTCTTCGTTCACTGGAATCCATTTTGTTCCCAATCTGGCCCTTTCCACAAAGACCTTCACCCTTGAACCCCTTGTACTTGGCGTCGGAAGCCCAACAACCCTGCCCAACAGGGCCACCTTTTGCTCCATTTCCGAAAGGCGCAGAAGCACCGACTGCGACTTGGTGAGCATCCTTTTTTGCAGATGAAAATGAAAAATTCCTGCCAGGAACAGGGGAGTTAAAACCAGCGCAAAAAGCAGACCGCCATTTAATATTTTGGGAAATTGAAAAAACTTGCCTCCCAAATTTCCAAAAAGGGATAAAGAAAAAAGGGCAATGGCGCAACAAATCAGGGCATAAATGCCCGTCACATCCACAAATGAAAGGCCACAGGTACCCCTTGCGAAAAATATCCCTGCCATAAAAGGCACAAGAGGGACCGCCAAGGGAATCGGAAAAAATATGAGTTTTTGATTAAACACAGCAGCGTTACTGCGCCTTTAATACCATGATAAGATTTTTGCCTTTTGGAACAAAAAATTTCGTTTTATCAAAGGATGGAGGTCCACCAAGACCAGGCAAGGCATTATTCGAAAACCCGAACTGCTCTTTTGGAATCCCAAGTATTCTGTCAAACTTACCATTATTATTGGTGTCATGATAAAACATTATCGCATACCAGCCCTCGGAAAGACCAGTAAATCCTATGGTAGCGTTCCCGCTTCTCACAGCCAGGGAGGTACTACATACCGCGTTGCTCCTATCTTCATAGGCCTTGCGCGATCCATATAATGCCAGCCTAAGCGTCCCCTTAAGTGGCCGAAGATTAACAACCTTGACCGTGATGGATGAAGCTGCCTCATCCTTGTCAGGCAATGTGCATTTCGTTACTGCAAAATTACTGCCCAAAGAGATGTTAACCAGAAAAAGTCCCTTCAAGAAACAAATCAGCAATAAAAACAAAGAGAATAACCGAGACATTGTAAAAATTTTTTTCATTTAACCGAATTTATAGAAATTTTTCATAATTTCTTACAATGGCTTGATACTTTGTTGTTTCACGATTTTTTCACGAAAGTTTTCATATAAAAATCCGATAATGAATAACAGGAGGAAAAAATGAAAAGAAGATTTTTAAACTTACTTATTTTATGTCTGAGTTTCATTGTTTCTATGGTCTTTTTTAAAAACGCATCATTTGTTCTTGCAGAACCTCAAATAGCTTACGATTCGATAATCCAGGGAACTATAGAAAATACTTCTAAAAATCAAGTCAAATTAAAGAAAAGAGGCCTTGTATTATTATGTCCAAAATTTGAAATTCACAATAAAAAGGGAAATTTGATCCCCTCGAGTAATCTGATTTTGGCTTCAAAAGTAAAAATATATATGAAAAACGGCTGTGGAAAGCGAATCGATATACTGGACATTCAACAATGAGACATGCTATGAAGAAAAATAGGAAGCATATCTGTTCCAATTTGTATTTCTATCTTGATTGCGTTTTAATATTTTTCGTTTCAACATTATTTTCTTCTACTGCCTTTTCATGTCCAAGCACCAGTAGTCAAGGATGTAGCTTGCCTCCGTTTTGGAGCAGCAATATTTCTCCAAATGTCCTTCTGGTAATAGACGAGTCAGGCAGTATGCAATTCCCAGGATATTTTTCATGTGACTGGTCTGGTTATAATGGCGGCCTAACTGCCAATTGTGGTTCATATGATTCGGATGAAACCCCTCAAAAAAAATATAATATTCATCAGCAATATTACGGTTACTTCAAAAACGATAAACTTTACAAATACGACTCATCCAATGGTCTTTTCAGGTCAGTCGATTCAGTCGATTGTAATGCATCACAGCTTGATAGCAGAAAGGTTTGCTCAGATAACAGAAGCTTAGATTGTATCTTAGACAGCGATTGTCAAGGAAGCGGTCACTGTATTTATGCCATTGGAGGCGGAGAATGTGTGTCTGGGAATCTTCTAAACTGGGCCACCATGAGCCGTACCGATCTTTTACGTAAGGCCTTAATCGGAGGAAAACATATATCATTTGATGGAAACAATTATATCATCAGAAGTGAAGGTGGAAATTGGGAATTTGATGACCTGGATCTAATGTGCAAAATTGTAGTCCAAGGAGACGCCAGCACTAATGATTTCGCTCATACTTTAGATATAAGCGGGCTTGGGACCAACGATGAAAGAGAATGCGGAAAACTCGTTGTAAAGGCTAACGGCTCAAGTATTTGGGGTACCAATGACAATTTTTTTTACATTTATCAGGTTGTATCTGGCGATTTTGACATCAGGCTGAAGATAACAAAAAAACCGGACGAATCTGGCACAGGAGAATGGGCCAAAACCGGCCTCATGGTCCGTTCTTCTTTAAGTTCCGATAGTAAGAAAATATTTGAAGCGGTAACGCGTGACCATGGACTCCAGTTCAGCTACCGTTCAACTGATGGAAATGAAACCAAAGGCAACCAAAATAATGTGCCCGATTCGATTCCTATATGGTTACGAATGGTACGAACTGGCCAAACCTTCACTACATATTATTCAACTGATGGGGTCACATGGCACCAGCATCCATCTCCTGATGATGCGTACACCTTTTCCCAGGAACCAATGCCTGACTCTGTTTATGTAGGTATTGCTACTGCATCTTATTCATCAAGCACTGTGGCTGTTGCTAAATTTGACGATTTTGTTTGCCAATCTGGGGCTTGTAGTAGTGACGACTTCAATGACCAAAACTTCCATTCCAATATATGGAGCTCACAACATATTGGTAATGAGGATAAGGGACAGATATTACAGGGATGTTCCAGAAACTGTCCCATTACGGTAACCAATGCCAAGGTGCAATTGGAGGTCTCCACCAACGAACGCAGGGGTGTTATTCAAGAAACACTTGATAAAGATTCAGACGGACAAATAGACAATAACGCCCCACGACTGGGCCTTATGGTTTATTCCTCTGGCAGCGATTCCTCAGACTGGTGGACCAGACACGGATGTATGAGAGTTGGCGTTGATAATACCGATCTCGATAACCTGGTCCACAATATTGAGGAGGAACTGCCACTTTCTGGTACCCCTACAGTTTATGGCATAAGAGAGGCGCAAGATTATTTTCAACAGTATGATGCCCATAACCTCTGTGACAATGACGCCTTTATAAATCGTGGTAGTAGTATTGATCCATATTATTACGCCGGAACTCTGCTATCTTGTCGTAAAAGTTTTGTCATTACGGTTTCTGACGGGGAATGGAATACTGGTGGCGACCCTGTTGATGAAGTTCATCAAACCCATATAAATGATTTACGTAGCGATATCCCGGGCGATCAGGTTCTTGACCATTATACACTCTTTATTTTTGGATCGGATGGTGAAGGTCCAAGAGCCATGAAAAATCTCGCCATGTATGGTGGGTTTAACGATCTTGACGGAAACGGATGGCCTTTTGATAAAACCGACTATCCAAATGATAGCCGGGACGATGACATGACTCTAGGCGTATGCCAAGATCAGGATCGCCCTAGGAATTGCCAGGAGTGGGACCTCAATGGAGATGGCCTACCTGACAATTATTTTCTAGCTGACAATGGAAAGGCCATAGAACAGGCCTTTAGAAAAATATTCGAGGACATCCAGTCAAATTCAGGCTCAGCAGCCTCTGTTGCCACGGTAACGCAGGAGGTGCTAGGTGAAGATCTGGTAGTAAGGGGTGCCTTCACTTTCTACGATGAAGATCCTGATATATATACCTGGAGGGGACATCTTGAAATATATAAACCATTCTTTCATTGTAGCGATTTTAACGAACGTAACGCATGCGAAGCCAGAGGATGTACTTGGGATAACAACGAATGTACAGGTACACCGGACATTAATTATGATTTTCAGTTATGCTCAGAAAGCTCCTGTCCATCCCAGTACTGTATAGATACGGGAACACGCTGTGTGGCAAAGTTCTGCTCTGAGATGACGGGGAATAAACACTGCATAGACGCAGGACAGATACTGAACGAACGCACCTCACCCAGAAATATCTTCACCTTTGTACAGGGTACACAAATCCCCTTTGAGATCACAGGAGGTACAGACGCCGGCTTTTGGAACGACTACTTACAAATTAACCGCGACTTTAACAACGATGGACAGGCAGGCGACGCCGTGGACGTGGAGGAGTTGATCCAATTTGTAAGGGGAGAAATAAACGGTAATGGGACGAGCCTCAGGGAACGAAAGGACGGTTGGAAACTGGGAGATATAATCTATTCATCCCCGGTGGTTGTTGGAGCACCAGATGAAAACTCAGTGGCCCCACAGATCGCCCGTGAAGATTGTGAAAATTTGCAGCGTTGTTTTGAGTTCACAGAACCTAATACATGCAATTCCCATGATCAGGATTTTGGCTGTTTTTGGAGCTATTACGATAACATGTGTACTTCCCCGGACTGCGAAGACTTGAATCAAGAGGTTTGTAGCAATCAGCCCGCATGTCGATGGGATGCCCAAGCAAATGAATGTAAAGATAAAAACCGTGACCAAATATTGACAAACCTGTCTGTGAGTGCGGACGATTGTTTTTATTCCTTCAGAATTCATTACAGTGATCGGGAAAGAGTCATTTACGTTGGAGCAAACGATGGCATGCTCCATGCATTTTCCGTGTATACAGGGGAAGAATTGTGGGCATATATTCCGAGTAATCTTTTATCTGATCTGCAATGTCTTGCTGATCCTTTATATGGCAAGCCGGGAGGTTGTAGACACAGGTATATGGTAGACCTTTCACCTAGGATTTGGAATGTCAAATTTAGATCTGATAACAAATGGCATACCGTCCTCGTTGGAGGTGAACGTGGCGGCGGAGACGTATACTTTGCCATTGATATTACTAAACCGAGAAATCCTCATGTACTATGGGAATATTCTGTCTTCAGGAACATGGTGTTGCATGGAAATGGAGGTCCGACAGCACCGTTTACAAAGGAGAGATATCTTGAGCTTTATGGCAGCGATGATCTGTCTTTAAAAAACATAGGTGCGTCGTGGACTGAACCCACAGTTGCCTACTTAAAACTTGGTAGCAACGTGAAGTTTAAGGCAAGCAGCCCGGTTGCACCTCTTAGTGACTCACTACCTCCCAGTAATTTTCAAGAACTTGGAGCAGATGACCTCTCTAACTGGTTCGTAATAATAGGCGGATCTATTAGGGTTTTTAATAACGGGACTTTACCGGATTTTCTCACAAACGAGGAAAAATCCTTGATATACAAACCGTATCTTCTGGCCCTTGACATAGAGACAGGCACCAACATTTTCCAAAATTTGTGGCCAGATATAGTAAAGCAACTTGGTAACTATTTCCCAGAAAAAACCAATGGCGGCAACATCATTCCCTATGCGCTTTCTTCTCCTCTTCTCCTTGATATATGGGATACCAAGGGTTGCGAATATATTAATGACTCTAATGCTACAATCGAAAGGAAAGAAAAAATATGCACAAAGGCGAAATATTGCACATGGGAAAATGGACATTGTCAGGGAATGCTTCTTGGTCCAGATGGGCTTACGGATCATATTATCTTGGGAGACATTAATGGCAATCTTTATAATATAAAATTTAATTTTTCTGATGAGGCACCACACGCTTTAGAAATAGACAAACTCAAAACTAAAAAAATATGTGATGATCCATCAAATCAACAGTGCAGTGACCTCATAAGCCAGAACGTCTTTAGAGCCGACAGACAGCCCATTACCATTCCACCAGTAGCGGCCTTTGACGATGATTATACACTAAGAATTTTCATAGGAACTGGAAAACTTGATAATTCTTATGGTGGCAGTGACGACGCGAACGACCCAGCCACAATGTCCTTTTACAATCTAAGAGAAGATTCAGGAAATTTTACTTCAACAACAGGCCAGTTGGTATATTCAAGCTATGCATCTGGGTTCGATGTCACAATCAAAAATAAATGTGAAGGTGTACAGTTCGGCTCTAATTGCGTCTGGACTGAAAATGGTGAGCCCGACAGTTGTTGCAGTGCCAATTGCCAGGATACATGTTGGGATTGTATTTACGATTTCAGCCAGCCTGGAGAACGTATTCTTTATTCACCTCTCGTGGCAGGAGGCCTGGTATTTATTACAACATTTGTACCTAATGACGATCCTTGCAGTTCAGGCGGTAAAGGATACCTTTATATCTTAAAATACAACTGCAAAGACCTTTTTGAAGACTGTGGAACCTATAACGATCTGGGTAGTTGTACAATCCATCAGTCATGTTTCTGGTCGGGTTCGTCTTGCGTAGGATGTGAAGGGTTTGATTCCAATACCACATGCAGTCAGAATTTAGGCTGCAAATGGGTCAGTATGGATCCTGATCATGAGTACTGCACTTCAACAAATGACATATTGAGTGATAGTGGCCTTAAACCGGCTTTAGGAAAATCAATATCTCAGTTAGAGACTGGAGAATACACGAAGATAGAAGGAAAAGGCTACGGTGTTAATCTTGGACCAGGGGTACCAAGCCAGCCGGTCTATAGCCAGGGCAAAGGAAACAAAAGTACTCTTTTCATTCAAACAAGTGACGCAAAGATATTCAAGATTGACATGCCATCTAAAGATAAAAAATTCTTGGGATGGTCATGGGATCAATATCCGGCTACAAGAGACTTGATGCAATAACCATTGTTATGACTAGGACAAAAATTAAAGACGAGGGTTTTACACTAGTTGAATTAATGGTTGTTATAACCTTGATAGCGTTAATGTTGCTTATGGGGCAAGCAACTTTCAAAACAAGAAAATGGGTTAATAAGCTAAATTCAGAAAGCAAGGAATTTTACTATGATTTGATATTTGCAAAAATGACCGCACTTGAGAATCAAAATTATATTAGTATATGTTTCAATAGAAACATGAAAATAAATAACGATTCTAATTCCACGCCAATTGATTATATTATCATAAAATCAGATGATTGTAATTTAACTAGTATAACTAATCCAGATGACATTATAAAGATAAAGCAGGCCGAAAAAGGATCGGTAAGGGTTAACAAAATAATAAGTTCCCCTCGTGTTACTTTCGATCCAAATGGATTTGTGGATGGTATCACCAACCTTACGATATCACTCACAACCAGTCCTCCTAATAATACAAAAATTGCACAGGACGTAACCATAAACAGATTCGGAAGGATAAGAGTAGGGAATACCTATGAGACAAATTGAATCGAACATAAAGGGATTTACCCTTATAGAAGTCATGATAGCGCTAATTGTCCTTATGATAGGGATATTGGGCCTAATGAGGCTCACGACATACAATTTTCAGCGTGTGACATCTGCGAATGAACGAAACATCGGATTCCGGATTGCCAAGATGGCACTGGAACCTGATAACATACAACCTGGAACAAAGTGCTTTGATTGTACTACAAATGGACTTTGTAAAGACGTTGCCTGCAGTGCAAATGCAACAACAGGCTTCATGAGAATGAGGGTTGAGCGAACGACTCAGAACCGCACCTTACCGGTTGCCAGAAGCGTGGGGCAACTTTCAGAAAACAATGCCGCAGTTGCCTATGTTGGGGTTACAGTACGTGCCGGCTGGGGGGGGAACTTTACCAGTTGTTCACAAAACGTTAATGGTTGTTCTTATAACGCCACTCTCCACACCGAGAGGTTGCCATGAACCATAATCTTAGAGATAAACAATTTACGTTAACCATTCTCGGGTTTTCTATCGTTGAATTAATGATAACTCTCACCATCCTTACACTTTTTCTTGGCAGTCTTTGGGTCATTTTTGATAGCCAGATGAGAAATTCATCTTCGGGAACTGACATTCAGCTTAATGATCAAAATGCTAGACAGATTTTTAAGCTCTTAGAAAACGAGTTGTTGCTAGTAGGATATGGGCAGGACGAAGACCTTGCTTTTTTTATAAAGGATAATACCGAGATACAGGGAAGCTGGGCCGATCTTTTGTATCTGTCTGATTGGCGTTTTTTAGGTGGTGATGAAATAAAAAGTTCTTGGAGACAAGATGGAGCTGACAATTGTACTGGTGGTATTGCGAACATCATTAGCGGTTCAGGGACACAAACAGTAACTGTGGATTGCTTGGATCTTGACGACTATGAATTACTTGGGAAACACAAACTCATTAACCCTTTTAAAAAAGAAGCCTTTCAGAAGGCTAATAATACCTGGACAAGTTATAACAACTGTTACGGCGACAATTGCACCGACAATTGCCAGAATAATGGGGCCAAAATATGTTCAAGTGATGAATTGATGGGGGGGATATGGCAGACTATTATTAGCGATTCCACCGTTCAAAAGGTTGCTAGAATCATAAGTATCTCCAATAAGACGTTGAATCTCGATCAGCCGCTCATGGGCAACAAACTTGTACCCGCCATTTATTACTGCCTTGATCAGGGCGCCAATCAAGAATGCGATTCCAATCCTAATACATCTTTTATACTTAAAAGAAGTGACAGGAGCTCTGGAGGCCGTCAACCTTTGGCCTCGGACATTGTGGATTTTCAGGTTGCCTATGAAGACTGGAACAACAACTGGTACTGTGATGGCACAGGCCCATGTCCAATGTCGCCCTTTAGACCTCGAAATATAAAAACGATTAGAGTAACGATAATTTCACGTCAAGACGCTTCCAATGACATAGGCAACGTGGCCAAATGCAACTGGAAAAATCCTCAACAAACCGGGCACATGGGACCATGTACAACGATTGGCAACAACAGTACATCCACTTGCATAAGCGCAGAAAATGGCCAACCATGGGGCTGTGATTGCGGTTCCGAGACCGAGCTAAAAAAGACCTATTACATTTCAACATATACGATACATCCCTGGAACACGATAATGGAATCTCTTATAACAAGATAAGAAAAAAAGGATCTTTATTTGCTATGAACAATAAGAACGAAAATGGAATGGCATTAATCCTGACCCTTCTATTACTGGTTGCTATGATGATTGGGGTGCTTTCATTTTCCCGAATAACGACTGTATCCCTAAAAATAAGTCAAAGTGGCAGCGAATTCAGAAAAAGATTTGTCGAGCAAATAGGCACCAATTTATTTTTAAATAATTATGTATTTAATAATCATCTGAAATCATTCGGACATTCGTCAAATGAATATCTGACTATAATGACAAATTTTAGACTACCTTATGGTGAAACTAATTCAACATACACATGTATCATAAAAAAATCTTCAGCAATGCGCAAAGTTAAAAAGGATATCGGTGCAATACTTTACAAAAAGGAGTATTTAACTCCAGGATACCAGATAAATAGCGGTGGCGGAAAAGGAACACAACATTACAGGTCTGTAAGTTACCAATGTTATACTGTTGGCAGATACCGAAATAAATTATTAACATTCAGGAATTGGCTTCAGAAAACAGAATTGGAATAATTATTCTACCTTTCGCTAACGACAAGAACCATAAACAGATTATCTTTCTCCTTAATGCTCAAGTGAAAAGAATTCCTTTCGCTTATAAGTTTTGCAATGGTAAGACCAATACCGAGCCCTCTTTTTCTTTCAGGTAGTATATCGTTAGACAAAAAAAAGTATTGATTTTTTTTAAAACCACCTGAACGTATTTTAATTGTACTTTTTGAATACTTAAATGCATTTTCCAACAACAGGGTTAGGATAAAAGCAAGTTCGACATTGTCAAATCTACTTAACATGTTCCTGACAATCAATTTTTTTTGGGGAATAGCAAGATGACCAAAGAATGCCTCTGTCGTCTTCTGTTGTCTCCTTAATAAATCTTCAAGAACTATCGGGTTACTCGAACGGTCAAGCCCGTCATTTTTCATGTCCTTGATTCTAGATAAAAGAGAAGCGAGTTCCAGGTCCATATAATTCACTGAATTTTTGATCCGATTAAATGAACGCATTTTCTGGAGGTCTTTTATCTCATCCAACAAAGCCACATTGACTTTGAGTCCGGAGATGAAATTACCAAATTTATGGGAAAGTATCTCCAGAAGCAATTCAAAAAATTCGCTATTTCTTTGTTGCCTATTTTTGAAGCTCTTTAAAAGTTGATAGAAAATAAAAGAGACCGAAGTTACCAGAATTATTATGAGACATGCGGACAGAAAAATAAAAGAGTTAAGGAGCAATTTTACTACATCACCCGGAAGAAAGTCACAAACTGTAAGATAAAAAAAGGAGGTTGTCCCCAAAAAAGTTAAGACCGCAGAGAGAAACAGGATCAAAGAAAACTTTATTGCAAATTTTTTGGTTTCATCCAACAAATCTATAGCCTCGTCCCTTATAGGTCACTATAGAGCCTTCTGGGAGTATTTTCCTTAGCTCTTTGACATACGCCCTGATACTGTCCTCACTGACAACAGTGTCTTGCCAGACATGCTCAATAATTTGGGATTTACTTATTACTCTGTTCCTGTTTTCCAGAAAATAACATAAAAGAGCCCACGTTCTTCCAGTCACGGGAATTTCGATTCCGTTTTTCAATAATAATTTATTTTTTAAATCAATGGTCAATTCTCTTAGGTTGAGAATTTTTTCTTTATCGAACCGGCGAAGAAGTGCGCTAATCCTGAGTTCAAGTTCAAGAAGTTCAAAAGGCTTTGTGAGATAATCGTCCGCACCACTTTTAAAGCATTTTTCCTTTGAAGAAAGGGAATATCTGGCTGTTAATACAATAACAGGGAGATGGGAATACGTCTGCTTGACATATTCCAAGATTTGTTCGCCAGGACGACCAGGTAATGTCAGATCAAGGACAAGGAGATCGAACGTAAAGAGATCTGTGTTGAAAATATCATTTCCATGCTCTAAGTATGTAACTTTGAATTTTTTTTTAAATATTCCTCAAGTCCGGGGCCAAGAACTGGATCGTCTTCTATTATCAAAATGTGGCGTTTTTCCATAACCAAGAACTAGCCTTTATGGTAAATGCGGCCTATTATCCCGACAACTAGCATATACAACTGTCAAGGCACCTCCAGGTGCATTGTTTCTTGTAATTGTAGCATTAAAACCCGGCTTTGAAAGCGTCCCCCCAGCCAAATCCTGAAACTGGCAAGTCTGTGCCACTACCACTACGCTGGTCGAAGGCGGAATGACAATCTTTCCTCCAACATTGTCACCATATACCTGTTGAGTAGCCGAAGGAGCTATATTTAAAAAATTGTAGCTAGAATTTAGAGAGTAGAATGTCTTTTCATAGGATACAACCTGGGATGCCAGGGCAATCAAATCTGCTGTTGCTGCCTTTCTTCTATATTGGCTGTAGCCAGGAATTGCTATAGCAGCCAAAATACCTATAATGGCAATTACTATCATTAATTCAGAAAGAGAAAATCCCTTTTTGTTTAATACTCTTTTCATGCCTGAGAACTCCCTCTAATAAAGGTCTTGCATCGGAACCACAACTGTTACTTAAAGAAATCGTCTTTCCTAATGGCTAGCGAAAAACCTAAACAAATTTTTGCCCCAATACTCTGTGCGAAGACTCATATATTATTGACTTTGCCAATTTGTCACTTCTTTGCATATTCGGACGATCCAGTTATTTTATCGGCTGATCATATTCGCAACTTGAAAAATTGACTTTTTACTGCATAACTGTCGGATTCAAAAACAGTAAAGCATACACGCTCAGTTTCCATGACGGATTTGCTCAGGGTTGGCTTTCCTTATTAGCCTCAAATTAGGCGGATCCCAATAAAGTTGGTATGCCAAACCCATTTTAGGTATCTCATCAATGAATTCAGGTACAAGAACAGTCAATGATGGAGGATAATGTCCGGAAAATCGTCTGTATTTATCAATGGCCTTTTTTACACGAAGTGCCTTATTGAATTCTGCCAGTTCTTTTTTCCATAATTCTCTAACTGTCTGGTTGGGTTCCTTTTCAATAATTGCTTGCAACCAGGAGATGCCCCGTTCTATATCCCCGCTTCCCACTGATAACACGGTTGATAGGTGTGCGATCCACGATGGCGCATTTGGCCTTTTACCGGCCTCATGAAGATAAAAAGAGGCCCTATTTAGATTTTTCAAATAATGCATTGAATTGTATCCTGCAAAAAGCGGAAGAACCCAGTTATCCGGAATCGCTTTTATGCCTCTGTCAAGTATACTGTTGACAACCATGGAATATTCTGGGTCTATATACGACAGACTGGATTGACAAAAGAAATATGTGTCAAGAAAAGAAGGATGCAGGCTAGAAGACACATCAAAATATTGACTTAAAACAGGTGCATAATCATGAGGATCGTCATCAGAAGTCACTGTGCCAAGGAAAACTGCTGCCTTCACAAAATAAATCTCAGCACCAAGCTGACTCATGAAACCTAAGAAAACCTTCTGTATCATCGACGGAAGCAGGGGAGACAGTTCCATCTTTTGGTTATTGGATATATTATCTTGTTTTAAAAAGAAAAAGCAGTATACAAAAATAACCACAAAAAATAGGATTGCCCTTTTCATTTCAGGTCTCGTCTGGAATAAACTAAACATGCCAGAAACATCACAAGGCAGATATAGGAAATGGCAACTAAAAAGCTCAATGCAATGCTACCAGGCTGAACGACAGGATTGATCTCAGTAATAAAATTCTTAAAATCGAGCTTTGCGAAATCAGGAAATATAAATGTACCTATTTTAAAAAAAGTTATCAAAATGGACTTAGGTCCTTCGACCACTCCCTGAAGCACTGCCTCTTTTGCAACAGGCAGTCCAGAACAAATAAAATAATAAGAGACAGTTAATAACAAGACAATAAATCCGCCACGAATTAAAGAAGAGATTAACATTATTACCGCTAAAATTATAACTTCTATCATCATAAGACCTGTCCATGCAACAACATAATAGCCAGGGGACAGCATTTGAAAATAGTCGTTGGAAACCTTATTTTTTATAATTAATAATGTAACCCATCCAAGAGACGCCAGGATACAATTCAACAAGAAGAGTAAAATAATTAATCCCCAAAATACACCTATAACATATTCATTTCTGGAAATGGGTCTTGCAAGCAGACTGTAGATGACGCTTCTTTCTTCACGCCATGAAACCGTCTGAATAGCGTGAAACAACAAAAACAAGAAACCTGACAGCCATGCTATAGAAAACACGAAATCAGCCGATGCACGGCCTATATCACGAGGAATAAAATCGAAAAACAGGAGGGCTCCTACTTCTGAAGCCATACACATGGCTACCAAAGCCAATAATGCGTGTCTCCTGATACCGTCAACAACTATTAGCCTTGACAGGGATAGGCTCCGCTGAATGCTTCTAAGCACAGTTGTAGGACTCCTTAACGAGACTGAGAAATGCACCGGGAAGATCCGATATTCCCTGGGTCTTACAAAGTGCTTGAGGGCTACCGTAAAAAAGTTTCTCACCCTTATGCATAACAAGTATGGTATCAACCACTCTATCTATATCTTCCAAGATATGAGAACAAAATAGTATTGTTTTGCCAAATGCCCGTAAGTCATTTATCAGCTGTAATATCTCTGCCCTACCAACAGGATCCAAGCCACTCATGGGTTCGTCAAGAATAAAAAGCTCTGCATCGTTCATTAAAGCAAGACAAAAGCTTGCTCTTTGCTGCATACCTTTTGAGAAATTTCTTAAAGGCCTGTATCTATCCTCCCACAAATGCAATTTCTTTAGCCAGAACTCCGAGCGTTCCCTGATTTTGGCCTTAGAAAGGTTACAGGCTCTGCCGGTAAACCTTAACATATCCATTATTATTAAATTTGAGGGAAAGGAGGGTATTTCGGGAAGATAGCCTATTTTTTCCCTTACTTTTCTGTCCTGTGGAGAGGAATTAAACAAACGAACTGTTCCCGAATCGGGTCTAATAAAATCCATCATCAAACGTATGCACGTACTTTTCCCAGCACCGTTTGCCCCTACCAGCCCCATGGTCTTCCCCTTATTCAGAGTAAAAGAAAGACCTTTGAGGGCGGTCTTTGAAGCCCTAAAGGGACCACTAGAGTACACCTTACATACATCTTCAAAACAAATCATGCTTCGAATCACATTTATAAATTTTTAGACACCTTATACATGAACTGTAATAAAAAAACAGGCGTTGACATGATCTACCAACGCCTGTTCAAAGTCAATTGAGCAATTAATTTTTATTTTGCTACCCACGTAACACTAGTTCCTGGACAAGTATTACCTGTAAAGTCATCACCCGTCGTAGAGGACACCGCATTAGCAGCAGCAAGTGCTTGCCCCTTACTGTTAGGATCCTGTGCAAAAAATAGAGCTGTTATATCTCCATCAACACCCCAATAAGTATCTCCCTGGGCATGTTTAGCCACTGCTGCAAAAGAAGCCATATTAGCATCTGTATTAGCAACAATACTTACTCCATTACCTAACCCTATCTGTATAGTTCTGGCAGCACCTTGAATATAATCCCCAATCATTGTGTTGGCTCCCCCAGGACCGGTTAAGATCGTACCACCATTGGGTCCAATTGCTGCACCTGGTGCTGCGTTAACTGTCTGACCATATGCTTGCCAATCGCTGAAAAAAGCTGCTTCCGAGGTTTGGATATTTTTAATATCACTTTCTGCTGATGAATTATATGCCCTTGTCCTGTAAGCAGCGAACTGTGGAATGGCAATTGCAGCCAGGATACCGATGATTGCCACGACAATCATCAATTCAACAAGTGTAAAACCTTTTTCACTCTCGTACTTCTTTGGTAAAAATCTTTCCATAATCATGTTTTGTTCCTCCATTTTTTTTGTTTTTTTTACTTTCATTGCTTGTAACAATTTAGTTAGATATCTTATCGGACCTTTTTCCTTAAACTTTAATTTTCACCTCCTTAATCTTTTTTCTGATTCATTTATGTTTGCTTTTGTCTAATGCATTGACCGTGCCAAGTTGGGAAACAGGATCATGAAATTTTTCTTAACTGCTACTGTCATGAAAAAGGGTTGAAATCGGTTCGAAGGAAAAACCTGACAAAAAATGTCTAAAAATCGAAACAAATTTTGGTCAGAATTGGAAAAAATGGGCCAGTAAGAAAAAGACTAAGAATGTCTCAGATAGGATATAGGCAGAAAAGTTGGGTCAATCCGGATTTCCCAATGAATATTTAGAACACTAAAAGTTCTTGAGCCCGAGGTAAAAAGTCGGCGTTCTCTGGCCGTCGGCACCTTCAGGTCGAGCAGGGTAAGGGGAATCTGTCAAGG
>JALXAE010000174.1 GCA_026992355.1 Syntrophobacterales bacterium
TTTCATGACAAGGCTAACAACATATATGGCGAAGCATGGAGGAGTATTAAAAAGGGAATTTTTTTCAACAAAGGTTGAATATTTGAGCATGGAGGGTAGATTTTCGGGGATGCGAGATAGCATATCCTCGCGGATAATGACAATTGTTACACCAGCAGGTCCGGCGTTTTTCTGGGCTCCAGCATAAATTAATCCAAAGTTATCGGGATCGAAGGTACGTCCGAAAATGTCCGATGACATATCCGCAACAATAGGAACACCATTGTCGGTTTTTGGAAATTTGTGCCATTGAGTTCCCCTGATTGTGTTATTCGAAGTAATGTGAAGATATGCAGCTTCTGGGTCTATTTCAAAGTCTTTTGGAATGTAGGAGTATTCTTTGTCTTTGGAAGTCGCGATAATTTTTACATCTTTTCCGAGAATTTGAGCCTCTTTTATTGCTTTCGTAGACCATGTTCCTGTGTCAATGTAGTCTACAGGTTTTCCAGGTATGGACAAATTCATAGGAACCATACAAAACTGCATACTTGCTCCACCCTGAAGAAACAAAACATGGAACCTATCATCTAGGTGGAGCAGCCGTTTTATACGCTCTACAGTGTTATTGATAAGCTCATTAAATTCCTTGGATCTGTGGCTGATTTCTAGAATGGACATGCCGGTGTTTCGAAAATTGAGAAGCTCTTTTTGAATTTGTTCCAGTACGGGTAGGGGGAGGGCAGCAGGCCCGGGATTGAAATTGTAGATTCTTTTTGTCATGTTGATTTAGCCTCCTTGTAAAGCTTAATTCACGGGTATTATATCCAACAGGTAGAAAGATTACAGCCCCACATATTCTACGTGCATTAACCTAAAAAATTTGGTCCAACAACAAACTATTTTGCGACTGAGGAGCACAGTCAAGCTAAATAACCTTTTGTCCTTTGCCATAAACAAGGGATTTCTCCAACTAAAATGTTTTTTGTTGCGATTTTTATAGCTTACAAAAACGCACAATAGACATCTATTTTAGCAGCTATCCGTATTATTGCCAACGTATCTATATATATCCCCAGATAAGAAGGGCTTTACAATAGAAAAAAATGGAAATTAAGCGAGGATTGAATGTAACGATTCTGGTGGTCCCAACGGCAATGTTCTCATTCTTGCCTATCTTTAGAAATATTAGGATTTTTTATAAACAAAAAGCCTCATACAACCCTTATTACCCCAAGGATTACCTTAAAGTCAATATTCTATCCAACCTGAGAAAACACTACCATTTTTAAAAAGTCAACCAGTTCTTTAACGTCTGCTGATGTACTTCTCTGATAGCCGGTGGGGGAAAAGGGTAAAATACGATTTTGCCATCATCAGAATATTATGGAAATCCAGCGTCCGCAGTGTCCGTAGTGTCCGATGATGGTCCACAATTCCTTTGTTCAAAGAGTTTAGAGCCTGTATCGTCGATTTTTATCCTAGCGTCCGAAACTGGCCTCTTAGCGTCCGAAAGATGTGTGATATCCAACAGGAAAGAAAAAAGCCCATTTTGGGGCCGTAGGAGGGCTTTTTGCGACCCTGGGAATACCTACCCCTACCCCTGGCAAAAAGAAGCCCAAAAAACGGAAAATAAGGGGTATCAGACTTGACGGCACACGAGCTAGAAACTATTTTTACTTGTGTGGCCTGGTGGTCTTTGACAAAATGGGTGGCTGGCGCTTGTTTTTAATTCCACTATGATGGTTGAAAACTATAGAATCAGGCACAGACGACGTCTTCAAGGCTCCGTTTTTATTCCACTTAGATGGATGAGAACGGGCTAAGGTGCGGAGTCCTACACGCAAAACGAAGTTTTTATTCCACCAGGCCAACGACACTGATACCCATCAGTATCAAGGTTTTTACCGGCACTGTACACAGCAAACACGGCTTTACTGTGGAGTCATATTGAGGAGATGAGGAAAAATGACGTGACCAACAATAACCACAGCAAACCCTCACAGCAACAAGGTTTTGGGGGTGTTGTGTACAGAAAAATAACCCTATTTGTAGCGTCAGGTGTATACAGAAACAACCGTTTTGCTGTGGAGTTATTTCGTCCAAGATGGCGTCAATTCTGGGTTTCCCTTCCTTCGCTGTGTTGGGCATTTTCCCTTTTTACCCGCTTTAAACCTACAACACTGGTTTCCACAGTTTCCAGCGTTCTGGTGTAGCACGTGTGCCGCTAATCCTTTACGGATAAGGAAAAACGTGAAACCTGTTTTTTTCTAAATTGGCGCTTCCACTCGTGTTGATCTTTTCATCTTCGGGTCTTCAAAGAAGTCTCTTATGTGCTCTCTGTATCGCATTACCATTTCAATAGAGGGGGTAATTCCAACAACACGCCAGCTTGACCAAGAAGCTCTGAATGCTTCAAGCACTTCATGCCCTCGCCAGGTGAGCCCGTAGATTTTGAAATCTTTGACGCTTCCGCCTTTTGTGCTGTATTCAACGTCGGCGTCAATGAAGCCTGCCCTTGATAGCAGAGCAACGTGATAGCCGACAACATGAAGGTCGAGCAGCTTGAAATCCTTAGGGGAAAGAGAACCGTCTTTCCCAGACACAGCTTCGGTGCGGGTGAGTATATCCCAAACAACATTCCAGTCTCTTTTCATCTTTCGTGCACCTCCTTTCTCATCTCTTAGGGGACAGCTGTGGAATTTCGTTCAGCAGCTGCCGGGCAAGGGCCCTCGCACCGCTTGGGGTTAAGTGTGTTATGTCAATGAAGCTCATTTCGTAACCGGACGTCAGGGCCTCGTTTGGATCCTTGTGCGGACCAAGATCAACACTGTAAACCTTACCAACGTTGATCCTCCGCAGCAGATACTGTGCTGCTTCCCGGCCTGCCTGGTCTCTGTCGAGGACTAAAATCACAGTCTGCGGCTGTAATCTGGCAAGTAATGGTAGAACTTCGGGCACATTTGCAGTGCCACCTAAAATCACAAACCTTCGTAGGCCAAGGGCTTGGCGTAGACTTAAAGCATCAAAGAGCCCCTCACACACAGATTATATTTTCGTCGCCGATTGTTTCAGAGGCGAAGCCGTCCTCCGTTGCAAGTGCTACCCCTCCCGCAAGCAAGAAGCCTTTCCAGGCCGGCGACCTAATTTGCCAGCCTCCCCGGATAGTGCGAATCCCCAAGGCACAATATACTCTGCCAGAAACAGAGTAATGAACTTCTTGAAGCCAATCCGGAAGGTCATGAAGAAGAATACCACGGGAGTGAAGGTATTTCCGGAGCTCTCGTGAAGTCACCCTACCTGTTTGGAGGATCTTTGCTTCGGGTGGGGCGGCATTCGCCTTGTCAATATCATCCAGCAACGAAAATTGTGGCAAGGAATACAAGAGGGAGCGGAGTTCCCGAACGGCCTGTGGGTAAGAGCATCCCTTCGCGGTAATTACAAGGTCAATCCAGCTCCCACCGGCGTGCGGCCACCCAGCGGGCACCCCGTGGTCGCGCCAAACATAGTGACCTGTTTTAGGTGATATTTGTATACTCACAGAGGGGCGGCTCTCCGCTCGCCAAACTGCCAAGGCCATGATTTGGGATCCCTGCCGGCGGTAAGGGATCCCTAAATGGCGTAACACCACCTCTGGTGGCAGCATTTTGATTTGTTCAATCTCTTCTTCTCTCCTCATTGTACACCTTAACTTAAAAGGGAATCGCTCCCAGCGCTTCTGCTCTTCTTTCTTGTATTCTCTCTTGTATTTTCCCTTCACGTATTTCCTCGGCCAATCGAATGACAGCATACTCATCCAATGAAAAATCATCTAAACCCAAGCACTTAATGTATTTGTACACTACGCTGTCACAATCTATGCTGACTATATAATCATTGTCGGAATTGTTTTGTTCTGGTTTCTTTAGCAGTTCCAGCAGTTCCTGCCCTACACGTACGATGTCGTCTTCGTACAATAGTTTGCTCAACGCCAAGCGTTTGATCGCTTTTTCAACGTATGACTCACCGACGCGCAGTGTGTATGTCTTGCGGATTTTGTTGTGAGCGACCACGTAAGTGTAACCCTGCTCATAGTATGGATGGTTGACGTGTATTTGAACAGCAGCAACGGGACTGATGGTTGCGCGCACAAATTCAGCTACTAATCTCGTTGTTTCAATACTCCAACACCAGTCATCGCGTACATCTTCAAGATTTGCCCCTTCAAAAAAGACGACCCTTGAGACACCCGCCTCAGCATAGACGAAATTTGTGATGTACTTATCGATGCACGATTGCTTAAAGTTGTATTCTCCTACAATGCCGGCAGCTGCTCCGTCTGAAAACTTGGCGTCAGCGTATGATATTTTTCCTTGTCGTATTGCTTGCCGCAGTTCTGTGACAGCGAGCAAGAGCTCTAAATAAAGTTTGTGACGCAGCGATGTTGCGGTGCTTTGCAATGTACGAAAAAATGCATATCTGCTCAGCTCGGTGGGGTAATAGAACTTTTCAATACGAACTTCGTCCAAGTCCACTTTTACATCCACCATCTCACAACACCTCCCTGTCTTGTATTTCCTTCAGCTCTGCGAACAAATAAGGCAGGTAGTCCACTTCCGCACCACCCTCTTTTGCTCTCAATCGCCCATTAAGACTGTGTATGTACTCGAGCAAATATTGTTTACCTTTCCGTCTGTTGAGATCTTCCAGGACTGCGAGAGCAAACAAAATCAGTGCCCTCGTCCTACGGCGCCGTTCCTGCTGTTTTCGATGCTGCTCCTGCTGGCGGGCTTTCTGGGTGAGGACCAACGCCCGAAAATATTGCTCACGAGCTTCAGCTGAGAGATACTTCCGACAAGCCCTTTCCCATAGGTGTGGGTGAAGATCCTTCAATTCTTCCAAGCTCTTTGGCATTGCTTACCTCCCTGGTCTTGGCATAAAGTCCCAGTTTTCCAGTTGCTCATCTTCAACTGGCTGTCCGTCTTGGTCCACGTACTCTTGACCCTGTGCGGCTGCTTGTTGGGCGGCCTGTTGTATCAGCTCTGCTCTGTTCATGAGACGTGCGCGGAAATCGTCTAAGTGAGTGCTGTTGTTAACCCAGCCTGAGAAATCTTCCCAGATGTTTAGATCAAGGGTATTGAAAACGCGAGATAAATCAGCAGAAGTCCCCTCATCGCCGACGGCGATGATTACCTTCGTGTCCTTGTTAACAATCCCGCGAGAGATCAGCTTTGACAGAACTTCTTCGAGTTCTCCGCCATGGGTGATTGGAACTCCGTTCAAGGACAGCCCCAAGACGCTGTATGGCGGAAATGGTAAAGTAGCCGACAAAAATGTGCAATGGAGGGGGTGATCACACACGACGATGGCCCTCGCTGGGACCCCTTCTCCTTCTGTGCCACCATGAAGGGTTATGTGCTTATCGCGAGGCTTCAGCCACACCGGCTCAATGCGGCCGTCCGGATGTCTCAGAAACTGAGCCCGCGACCAGGTCCAGCCTGCCGGACCCAGACCATAGCGTTCCTTTAATTCTGCCAGTTCCGAATCACTTAATTGTTCAATTTTCAATGGCTTCATAGCTTCCTCCTTCAATTTCTCTAAGTAATCGTTATTACTATTTAAAATCCATTCCACAGCTTCACGGAAATTTAGCGACTTGGCTTGCATCACAAGGTCAATGTTGCTGCCACCCCGACCTGAAGAGGGGTCGAACCAGAGCCAGCGGCCGTTTTCCTGTTTGATCTTCAGGTTGCTGATCTCAATCCCAAGGGCCTTTGCAATTTGTGGGGTGGGAATTGCCTTTGCGAGCTCGGTTTCGAGCTCCTTCCGTTCGCGAGCAACTCTATTTTTCAGCCTTACCATCTCCTTCACAACATCGCGGGCATCCTTCAATTCTCCTTTGGCTGCTGCCTGGTTAAACTGTGAATTTAGGGCTTTGATACGTTCCTCTACCTGCTTCTTGAAACGCTCACACTCCTTTTTGAGGGCACGCTGACGGGAAAGAATCACCAAAAGCACCACGAGTGCAATTATCCCAAACAAGTCATTTCTAATCCGGCTGGCAAGGCGCATCGCAACAGCATTCATGTTTTTTATGCGCTGCTCATACTCAAATTGCATACGCTGCCTTTTTCGCGCCTCTTCTACTTCTTCCAAGTACTTCTCTTCCTCCTCCCTTGCCCTCTGTAGGGCTTGATAAGATTCCCTGAGTGCCTCTAATTCCCTCATTGCTTCCTCCCTCACTTCTTTTTTTCGGTTCCGTAAGCGTGCAGGTCCCACGTGGTACTGTTTAACGGCCTGATCTGCATTCATGATTACTTCGAAACCTCTGGATTCCAGAAATTTCCGCCACTTCTTGTGGAGTTTCTTCAGCTCCGCTTTATCGATTTTGAGGGATCCTCCAGCCCGCGGACGAGCCGATAGAACAATGTGGGCGTGGAGATTTCGTTGTGCCGTAACTCCTTCTGAGTCATGCACCGCAATACCAATATCCTCAGGATGCAGCATTATCGGATGAGAAATATTTTTCTTTTGCCCCGGATCCCATTTCTGGGTCTTGAATAACTGCTGCTGGGTGAAAAACTCCTTGATAAGTTCTACTCCGTTTTCCGCCTTTTTAAGAGAATTGGGCAGGGCAAAAGTGAACTTTGCCGCCACCCTGGCGCGGCTATTACGGGAAAGTGCATCGTTACAAAACTTCACCCACCTGTCGGGGTCGAGGTTGTGTATTGCAATTTTTTCGGCATTGTGCTTGAGCTTTGAACGAGATATATATTCCAAGTGTGCCCTCAAAGCTTCCGATACAGTCGCATACTTCCCCTTTGTTCTCGATGCTGAAAACCAGGTGATAGGGGATATATACGAGATAGTCTTATTCATTTTTCGAGACCGCCTTTACCAGCAATAATCTAGTGGCGAAGCCACTAGGTTATTGCGCCTTTACAAAAATATTACGAACTCACAACGACCCTTCAAAAACTCATATAGAAAAAAAGAGAGAGAAAATGTTCATTACCCTGCATGACAAAAAGACATGAACAGAAAAATTACTTATACTCCATACCTAAAGACGACTTTGTTCTTCAGAGAACTTGGCTCAACCATGCAGGTTAAACACTGATACCTCCCGAAATCTTGAGTAAACTGCTTACGTAAGCACTTTACTCAAGATTTTTAATGAAATTGAATTATTTTTAATGTAATAAAAAAGATATAAAAAGAGCCGCAAAATCGGAAAAAAAACTGCGGCTCAAAATTGCTGTGGGGACTTATCTAATGAGATCCTACAATACTGGCATAATATCTCATTTCTTCATCAGCATACCTTTTCATTCCCATCATTGCTGCACGACAAATGTACTTGAAACACTGATAGGTGTTGAAATCTCCATGCCTGATTCTGCCAAGCTTTCTCATTACGGATTCACAGCCTTCCATGATGAGATCAGCTCGAACTTCGTCCAGATCCACTCCTGGAAGCCCGACGAAATACTTCCTCACAAAGGCATCTGCCAGCTGCTCGAGTTTAGGTAATAAGTCTTCTACGATCTGTTTTTTTATCGTATCTGCACGGCGAAAAAGCTCAAGTGCGCCCTCATAGAAACTATGAGCAGCCTCATGGTGATCTATTCTGCTGTAAATCTCGTGTTGACCTTCAATAAGTGCCAGGAAATGCTCGTCGCCGGCACGCGCAATTGCCTCCGCGCCTGCAAAACCAGTTGTAACCCTAACATAGTCTCCGATGCTGCGGTAACATACATCAAGTTGTTTTAGTCGTTCGTTGAGCATCTTAACTTGCATCTTGTCCCTCCTTCTCTGTAAAGTATTGACATTCCTCAATTTTCTCCGTTAGAGCAGTAAAGGTAAAGGCCGGGAACGGTCTCCCTCCATTGCCCCCCGTTGAGCCGCCACAATAAAAGACATTTTGCGCTTTCATTAATCGCGCACACCTACGACACAGCTCCGGAACAAATTTTGCGTTTTTAAGGTGCTCATCAAGATGATCATCTTTACATACCTGCTTGAGCACCTTCAAATTTTGCTCTAAACTATTGTTATCTCTATATTTTTCGGATTTTTTGAAGGTGCTCATATGAGCATCTTCAAAATTTTCTGTAAATTGTTGATTTTGTTGACTTTTTTGGTGATTTTTGAAGGTGCTCAAAGGATATATACTATCAAGTTGATCACCTTCAGAATCATCTTGAGCACCTTCACTTACTTTAAATTTTGGGGTTTCTTGGAAGGTGCTCATCTGATGCTCACGTTGAGCATCTTCAGTTTGAGCACCTTCAAGGTTCGGGAGCGACCAACACCATTTCTCTCTCCCTTGCTTGAGCGAGATCACACCCAGCCTTTTCTTTGCCCGCCTGAGCGTGGCTCGCGTTACCCCCACCGCCTTGGCTTGCCTGACGACTTCCTTCGCCGGGACAGGACCTTGATCGAGCAGGGCAAGCAAAAACTCCTCGGCCTCTTGTATTGCGTTCTTCTCGTTTTCTTCCACCGGCCGGAGTAAATCTTCAGCCTTGATGTCGACCTCACCTTTCCACCTGAAAACACCCACGTCTCCATCGTCTCCATCCAGGATTTCGAAACCCACTGCGGCTCCACGTGCAGACAAAGAAGGCTTGGTCTGTACTACTGCCCTGTTCCCCATGCTGTCTTGCCCTACCAACAGAACGGACCGGGCAGCAGCCGATATATCGATACTACCCAAACCACGGTGCAGTGCTGATGCTGCCGTGTTTTTGGACAAATGTCGTATTGCTACCACAGCACAACGCTGCTCAGCCGCGATCCTGACCAAATTCATTATGCGGGCCCGCACCTCAGTTGCTTTATGGAAATCCGCCCCGCCCCCAAAAAACCCCTGGATGGGGTCGAACACTATCATTTTGGCTCGCACAGAAGCGATAGCCTTCTCCAAGACTTTGTAATCCTTAAGGGTCACGTGATATACTATGCCATCCGTGCTTCTCTTGCCCTCGAGGACATAAATCCTGGTCAAGTTGGCTTGCATTGCTTGCAGACGCGGCAATATTGTGTCACTCACACCGTCCTCCGCTGTGGCGTAAATCACATTATGTCCTTTCTGCGTCAACATTGCCGCAAGTGCTAACGCCACATACGTTTTCCCAGTTCCAGGATCGCCCTCAATAACGGTAAGTTTACCAGCGGGTAGGAACGGCTCCCACAACCATTCAATTTTCTCGGGTTTTTTTTCGGCTATTACCGACAACGCTGGTTCCCATTCTTGCTGCTGTGTTTGCTGCTGATCCTTAACGTCTTCCTCTCGAGGTCGAGGGGGCAGGATTTTCTCCTTCAGATCCTGCCACGTCCACGAGCAGCTGGCATGGTGACAGCCGGCGGCGACAGCACCGTTCCTAAATTCGATGACGTAGGCAGCTGCATCATTATGATCGTGATTAAATGGGCATTCTTTCAGTACATAACAAGTCCCGTCCGTAAAGGGCTTTTCTCGTTTGATTTCCAGCCCGGCAGCCTCCAGCATGGCCCTCAGGTTGCCACTGCTGCTTTTCTTTTTTTTGTTGCTCGTGTGAAGTTTTTCTGCCTGCGGCTGCGGCAGAAGGGACGCAATTTCCTCCATCTGTTCCCTCGTGACACACACGATTTTGTCTGGTGTGTGTATCACCTGGCAGAGCCTGTGTGGCCGGTCTGGGGTATTATCACCCTTTCTGTTGTACGTACCGCACAAACGGATCAACCTGTCAGGATTGTGTACCGAGGGGTCAACGTGAGCGCGCTCATTTGAGAAACGCAGGTCCAGGTAGGACAAAATAGATCGGATAAGAGCACTAGACTCTTCATCGTTGGGCAAATCTACACGGTACAAAAGATAGTACCCATTCCCGCTGCTAACCAACAATGCCTCCGGCCAGCCATGTCGGGATAAAAACTGATTGATTTCTTTTGCAGTCGTATAGGCAGCATGTTTCTCACCCTCTGTGGCACAAATTCCCGTTGGGCGGACAGGATCAACGTCAACCAACAACCACCGGCGGCGAACTATATCCTGCGACGAGGTTGTCTTCTCTGGATATTTCTTTAACCTGCACTTCGAGCGAGCAATCAGGGCAGGATTGACCTTATTCAAAGTCACATAAATGTTGTAATTTGTATAAGCCTTGAGATCCTGCACCAGCTTGCCAAGGTTGGACAGAGTGTAATACCCGCTCGCAACGCCCCGGCCCATTAGAACACGAACTTCAAAGACATCATCTTTTTCGACCAAAACAGAAAGGAATTTCCTAATTTCATCTTGAATAATCACACTGTTGGATGTATAGTCAGATTGTCTATTGCTACGGTGTATAGACATTTTTATACCTCCATTTTTAGACGATTTTAGGGCCAGCGAAGGGTTCATCCGTGCGGGGGATGAACCCTTCAACTTTTTAGCCCTCCTCCTTGGCAGCAGCTGCAGCGTTCTCAACTAGATGACGTATGTCTTGCAGTCTCCACCTAACCGTCCGCGGGGTCAGACGCACCGGTTGCGGGTAATACCCATCTTTCACACCTTTAAGCCAAGCTGAACGTGAAATACCGAGTATTTTTTGAATTTCCTTCACCGACACTAATGCAAAGTCGGGTAAATCCACGTAATTGTTTCTCTGTCCCATCTTTTTCCTCCTTTCTCCTTAAATGTTTTTTTGTATTAAATAGCCCCCACGATATTTTTTTGTGCTCAAGGGTGTATGACAAAATTCATTCTTTACCCTCGAGGTTTTTTAAGAGCGTCAAGGTAATCTGCCCAATCCTGCATCATCCGCCGTCGCTGTTCTAAAAACCTGGTACGATTATAAGCAGCTCCCAGCCGATCCGGGACACGGTGCCCAAGCTGGTGCTCTATGACGTCGGCTTCGTAAGCCAACTTCTCGTGAAGTAGCGTGCGTGCTACTGCCCGCCATCCGTGGGTCGTGATTTCTTTTCTTGTATCAATTCCAAGGCGCCGCAAAGCAGCTACCAGCGCGGTTGTGGTTATATGCCTGTTGGGGTTCCGTACTGCCGGAAAACACCACTCTGATAAGTGCCCAACAACACTATACAACTCACGAAAGATTCGCAGGGCCTGACGCGAAAGTGGCACGATATGCTCAGTGTGAGTTTTGCTTACTTTGTACTCCCACGTCTTTTCATTCCAATTGATTTCTTCCCACCTTGCCGCAACCAATTCCCCAGGACGGACAAAAAGCAACGGAGCCAGCATGATTGCACACTTCACAACAAAACTTCCGTTGTATTCCTCCAGCATCCGCAAAATCCGTCCTACTTCAGCTGGATCGGTAGGCGCCGGCATGTGTTCATGCTGCCTGGATGGCAATATTCCTGTTCCAACCAGAGCATCTGCAACATTGCGGTCGATGTACCCCATCACCATCGCATATTTCATTACAGCTCTTATAACTTGAAACACCCGCCTTGCTGTGTCCGCGTAACCCAATTTCTCGACATCCCTCACAACACGCACAACGTCCTGTGTGGTAATGTCAGCAATGGGAAGTTTTCCTATTTTCCTGATTGCGTACTTGTTCATCCTGTACCACACCTTGTCGGCATGTGACTTTGTCCACTTCTGGCTCATGTTTTCGTACCACTCGTTTGCCACCCTCGCGAAGGTAACCAGCCTTGCAGCTTTCCGCTTCTGTCTTTCAATGCTGGGATCTCTCCCCTCAAGCAGCAGCTGACGTGCTTCGTTTCTCTTTTCTCTGGCCTTTGCCAGACTCACGACCGGATACCTTCCAAGTGAGATTAGCTTGTGCTTTCCGGCGAAGACGTACTTGAAACGCCACAGCTTGGATCCGTTGGGGTAAACCTGTAAAAAAAGCCCCTGCGAATCGTACAGCTTGTAGGGTTTTTCCCTGGGTTTGGCGTGTCTGATTTTCATTTCCGTAAGCACGATACAAACCTCCTGAGAACGGGATTTCCCCGGTCAAAAGGACTGGGGTAAGTCTCACCCCTGTAAATAGCGATTACCCCAGTGGAATACCCCATAGCTGGGAAAAATTTTTTGATACCAAGATGGTCAAAAACGCAGGGAAAAGAATGGTTAAAATGGGGGTTTTTCAGGGAATGGAGATAAAATTGAAAAAATAAAAATGTTTGTTCTGGTGGTCCCAACGGGACTCGAACCCGTGTCTTCGGCGTGAGAGGCCGATATCCTAGGCCGCTAGACGATGGGACCACTCACACAAAAATTGGCTGGGGGACTAGGATTCGAACCTAGACTAGCGGATCCAGAGTCCGCCGTCCTGCCATTAGACGATCCCCCAACCATGTGCATACTCGGATAGCTCTTTAATCAACAAAAGTCAAGATCCGAATGGGATCTGATTGAAAAATAGGATGAAGTGATCCAAAGTCTCAGTCCAGTAATCTCCAGAATTATTGTGGTTACCCAGAGAATTTGAGGTGAAAAATGCTCTTACTTTTTTGTAGATCCTGAATTTCATAGAAATCACGCAAAAATTGTGTCAATAATCCCAAGAAATTAACTGAATTCCCCACTTTCCTAATTATACCATTATACTCCAAGATAGGCCTTTCTTACCTCGTCTGACTGTTCTAGTTCTTCGCCGGTTCCTTCCATTACAAGTTTGCCTTCAGCTAGAATATAGGCATAGTCACTAATTGCCAGGGATAAATGGACATTTTGTTCTACAAGAAGCATGGTTATCCCTTCTTCCTTCAGCTTCAGCAGAATCTCGAAGACTTCTATTACTAATCTTGGAGCAAGACCCAGGCTGGGCTCATCGAAAATAAAAATCTCTGGTTTTGCCATCAAGCCCCTGGCGATAGCCAGCATTTGTTGCTCACCACCGCTTAAGGTACCAGCTTTTTGGGACAAACGTTCCTTGAGGCGAGGGAACAAGGTAAGGGCATGTTCCATTGTGTCCTTCATGTTTTCCCTTGCTCGTTTTGTAAAAGCGCCCATTTCGAGGTTTTCGAAGACAGTCATTTCGGGAAAAATCATTCTGCCTTCAGGTACCATAACAATACCCATTGAGGCGCGTTTGTGCGGTGAAAGACTCGTGATGTCTTCTCCTTTGAATGTAATTTTCCCCTTCCAGGCAGGCAATATACCAGTTACTGCCCTAAGCAAAGTGGTTTTTCCCGCACCATTTGCACCCAAGATTGTGGTAAGTTGGCCTGAACGAACTGTGAGCGACACACCCCACAATATTTGAAGTTCACCGTAGCCGGTTTCCAGATTTTCAACTGTAAGGGCAATATCGTTCATTTACTCCTTCTCCCCTTTTCTCGTAAAAGAGTTAGTGCCAATTCCGGATCACCAAGATAGGCTTCTACTACTTCAGGGTTATTAGCAACTTCTTCAGGAGATCCTTCGGCTATTTTTTGTCCGTAGACTAAGGCAATAACTGTATCGGAGACATTCATTATAGCATGCATTAAGTGTTCTATCATTAAAATGGTAATTCCCTGGTCTCTAATGCCCATTATAACATCAAGCATTGATGAAACCTCGGCTGGATTCAGACCAGCCAGCACTTCATCTAACAAGATTATTTCGGGGTCAGATGCCAGAGCTCTAGCTAGTTCAAGGCGTTTCTTTTCAGGAACATTAAGTTTTCCAGCAAGTACTTCTCTTTTGTCGTAAAGACCAACAAATTCTAGTACCTCCAGGGCTTTATCTCTGGAATTTCCGAGATTTGCATTGAGTTTCCCAAAGCAGGAACCAACCATAACATTTTCCAAAACGCTCAACTCGTTCAGTGGACGTACAATTTGATGAGTTCGGGCAATTCCTTTTCTTGCTCTTTTATTTGGTGGCAAACCCGTAATATCTTCATCTTTAAATATGACCTTGCCATTATCGATATTAAAAACCCCCGATATGGCATTAAAGAGGGTGGTTTTTCCCGCACCATTGGGTCCAATGATGCCCATTATTTGACCTTTCTTAACTTCAAAAGAAACATCTTTAAGGGCTACCAACCCTCCAAAACTTTTGGTAACGTTGTCGACTTTGAGAATCATTCTAGCCACTCCCTGAGCCTTTTGGAACGCTCTCTGATAAATCCCACTATACCCTGAGGCATAAAAAGAACTATTAGCAACAGAATAGCTCCAGATATTGCCATGTGTAAATCTTTAAAAAGAGGGCTTACAAGGAGATATCCCTTAAGTCTTTCGTAAACGAGTGCCCCCGTTAATGCTCCAGTAACATTGCCATAACCGCCTAACATTACCATAAAGATCATTTCTATTGATTTGATTAGATGAAAGGCATCGTGAGGTTCAATGTTTCCAGCTTTAAAGAAAAAAACGGCCCCTACCATCCCTGGGAAAAAGGCAGAAATAGCGTAAGCCAAGCTTTTATAATGCTTCGTACTTACACCAAGGACTAAAGCCGCATCTTCGTCCTCTCTTATAGCCATAAGGCCCAAGCCGAATTTAGATTTTTTGATTAGATAAGCGACGAGGATGGCAATCAAAGTTATTCCAGCCATTGTATAATAGGAAAACCATATCGCTTTGGCAGCTCCGCCATAAGCTTTATAAATTTTGAAATTGAAAAAGAGCCCCTCTGCTCCCCCTATGAAGTCTAGGTTATTAACAAGTGCTTTAACTGCTTCATTAACTCCAATGGTTGCAATAGCAAAAAAAGCACCCCTCAGTCTGAGTACAGCCTCACCCAGTGCGTATGCAGCAATTGCAGCGCCAATTCCGCCAGCCACCATAGCAGGAATCAAATGTACATTGTAAAATTTCATGAGATAAAAAGCTATGTAGCCACCAATTCCATAAAAGACTATATGCCCAAAGCTTACGTATCCTGTATAACCAAGAATAATATTTAAACTGACCGCCAAGGATACATACATGAGCATCAAAAAAACGGATTCCCGCATAGTGACTGATCCAGTAAGTGGCGGAAGCAAAATAAGAACTATGAGGCCTGGAATAAGCCAGAATAGGGTCTTACCTTTTTCCATCATTTATCTCCTGGCTAGCAAACCTGTCGGTTTCACAATGAGTATGAACACAAGTATCAAAAACTCCAGGAAAGGTACGTAACTTGTTGGAATTTTTAATGTTACTAAATTTTCAATCAGTCCAAGAACTAAACCACCCACCAATGCCCCAATAGGGCTACCCAATCCTCCAAGTACGCAAATAACGAAGCTCTTTAGCTCATAGCCTCCACCAGAAAGGATCGTGAATGGAAAGATGGTGGCTGCTAGGGAGCCAGCTGTCATGGCTAATCCTACGCCTATCCCAAAGGCGAGTGCCAGGGTGGCGGTGGTGTTAATTCCCATTAGCTCTGCAGCATCACGATTCATAGACACAGATCTTATGGCCTTACCCGACCATGTCTTGTAAAGGAAAAAATAGAACCACGCGGTAGTAACAATTGAAAAAAGCCCTGTAAGAATCTTTGTCATGGGCAAAACCGTTTCGCCAACGCTTACCGAACCTAAATGAATATCTATTGCCCTCGGGTTTGTAGTAAATATAAAGGTTCCAAGACCTATAATTATGAGGCTAACTGAGTAAGTAGCTAAAAGAGTAGATAATTCCGGGGCTGAAATTATTTTGTGTAAGCTCACAAGATAAGTAATCATTCCAATAACGATACCAAAACCTAAAACAAAAACCACGCCCAAAAAGGGCGATACGTGTAAATAATGTGCAAGAAAGTAAGAGGAAAACATGCCGAGGGCGATAAAGGCTCCATGAGACAAATTAATAACGTTCATTACACCCCATATTAGGTTAAGTCCAATAGCCGCTAATCCATACAAAAGCCCTAACAGAATCCCGCTTAAAATAGCTCCTATCCATGCAGAAACCATTCTTATCCCTTTTACTTTGTTTCGTTTTGAAACTTTCCTATCTTACAATACATTTGCAGGGCATTTCCTGTAGAAATGCCCTGCAAAGTTCTTTAGTTATTACAACTTCTTAGTACTTTTTGGAGAATGGGTATACCAAAGCCGAGGATTTGGCTTCAAGTGGCCATACAACTTCTTTGACCAGCTTACCGCCCTTTTCCTGCCATTGCAGATATACCATAGAATGGCCATTTTGCCTGCCATAATAGTCGCCAGTATCAAACTTTATGCGGCCAAAGAAGATGGTTATGTCCATGTTCTCTAAGGCTTTTTTAACCTTCTCGGTATCTATACAACCGGCATCTTCTATGGCTTTCTGAAGAATCAGACCGGCAGCATAGCCGCCTGCTGCATGATATCCTGGTACGTAACCATATGCTTTTTTGTAAGAATCGACAAATTCCTGAGAAGACAAGCCAAACCATGCACTTTTTGCGGATTTCTTAGAGAATTTTGCCAGAGGTTCCCATTGTGACGGACCGGTAACATAGAGAGCTGCTTTACCAATTTCACTGAATTCCGGAACAGCTGGGGCTACCAGCAGAGAAACAAGCTTTACAGCAACCTTCTGTTCATACAACTGTTTGGTAAATGTCTCTCCGTCAGCAAAGTGACCTCCACCAATAATGGCATCGGGTTTTGCGGCTTTAATTTTATTTATGAAGCTAGTGAAATCTGTGGTTCCAGAATCATAAGCCTCAAACATTACAACATTGAATCCTTTGCTTTGAGCATATTTTTTGGCCGAAGTACAAACGGATTTGGCAAACTTTGAATTTTCATAAACAATGGCTACTTTCTTAGCTTTAGGATCCGCAGAAGCTAAGACATCGAGAGCACCCGTGAGATATCTGCTGGCAGGAGTATAAACCTGAAACACATGGGTGTAACCCTTGTTAAAAATGCTGTCGGATGCAGCACCAGTTGCCATCATTACCTTTCCGTATTGCTCCGCTATGATAGCCGCCGAAGCCGTAAGACCACTCGAATAAGGGCTTATGAGA
>JALXAE010000175.1 GCA_026992355.1 Syntrophobacterales bacterium
AAATGAGCGAACACTTCCCTGGTTGGAAGACCCTGCCGACATGACCGATACTAACCAGAACATTTTCTCGTTACCATGGTATGTACAGAAACATAAAAACTTATCGTCCATGTGCAATTATGCGTCCCTCTATATTCCAATTCTTGAGGCGCTTAACCCGAAACATATCTGCGAGATTGGCTGTGAACGAGGTGAAAATACTAGGGTTCTCATAAATTTTTGTAAAAAAAACGCTGTGAAGTTAACCATAGTAGATCCTTCTCCAATCGATCCCGAATTGACTACCAATGGCGATCCAGTTCTACATGTTCGAAAGAAATCGCTGGCGTTTTTGGGGGAGCCTGGGTCAAGGGCAGATGTATATTTCATTGATGGCGACCACAACTACGAGACAGTAAGTGAAGAATTAGCTAAAATTAATAAACTTTCTGCCCAAGGTGAAAGTCCCGTTTGCATCTTTTTGCATGATTTGTCATGGCCTTGGGCATACAGGGATTTATACTACTCGCCAGAAGAACTTGGAGTCCCGAATTCTACTTACGTGAGGGATAAAGGTGTTTCATTGTATTCAAATAAACCAGTAGAGGATGGATTGCCCACTCTTGGTAAGTATGCATTTCGCGTGAATGAAGGAGGGGACAGAAATGGTGTTCTAAAAGCAGTTGAAGATTTCTTGTCTGCGAATAATAACTGGGAATTTGTCAAAATTACTTCTATATATGGATTGGGGATTTTGTGGACTCACGACAAACTCTCCGAAGCTCAAAAGGAAACTTTCAGCAAGATAAAAGAACACTTTCTTTTTTTCCAAGAATTCCTGTCGATTCTTGAATGGAACAGGCTTGCACTTTATTTGCGAATTAATAAAAATGCCAAGACCTGGAAGAAAGATCAAGAGTATATTAAAGAATTACAATCCGTAATTTCCTCATCTATCTCGTTGAAAGATCAGTTCAAGAATATCATAAAGAAACTCAAATTCAAAAAGTAGAAGTGAAAACGATGAGGAAGGTTGTTCCGTTCAAGGTCTCTAAGCTATCTAATGCCGTTGACGAAAAAATTTTGGCCATAAGCTTGGATATCTTTGACACCTTACTATGCAGAAATAGGAAATCCGAAATTCGACGTTTTTATGAAGTGGCCAAATTACAGACCCGCTTTTTTAAAGAAGAAGGTCTCAATGCTAACAACCACACCGTTCATGACGTCTTTATCGCAAGATTAGTATCTCACAAAATAGGATACAGGACAGCACCGTTGGTGGGAAAATATCGAGATGCTTCAATAGAGCATATCTTTGATTTGTTCTTGAGATTTTTGAGAATTGAACCGACGGTTGAAGTTATTGAAAAATTGATAGAGTTGGAACTGGACTATGAGAAGATGAATCTTGCTTTAAATAAACGATTATTCAAGTTTGTAAAAGTGTGTCATGAACGGGGCAAAAAAGTTTTTTTGATTACTGACATGTATTTAAGGAGCCTTCACCTGGAGAAATTGCTGAGGCACTTTACCGGCAATGATGGGAAATTTTACAATAAAATATATGCCAGTTGCGAGTTTTCTGCAGCTAAATCAACAGGGATATTATTTCAGATATTTCTAAAGGAGGAAAAGCTGAAACCAGGAGAAGTTTTACATATCGGCGATAATCCCGTATCGGATATCCTCAAGTGTTCTGAATGTGGGATAAAAACCTTCTATTTACCGCGACCCTTTACTTCAAGAATCCTCACGCATATTGATTTTTTAATAATGAATTATAAATTCAGACACTGCTTAATATGAAAGATCAGGAATTCAGGAAAATTGAATTTGGAAATAGCATTCTTGGACCGATTTTTTATGATTTTTGCCGAAAACTCTACTTATATGAATGCGGTCATAAAGGAGACGCTGTGTCGCTTTTCGCCTACAGAGGAGGTGTGAGACTCCGCTATTTATATGAAAGATATCTTGAGGGAAGGGAACTGGAGTCATTTATTCCTCGGCACGACTTCTATATCTCGCGCATACTTTCAATGAAAGCAGGCGTTTGGGTGGCGTATAATAAGGCGAGGAGCGTTGTGTTGAGGGAATACAAGGGCGTGAGTGTACAACAATTTGTCTCAGGCTTATGCAACGGAGCTGGAATATCTGTACCTAGTGAGGTCGGTTCTAGATTATTAGATGAAAAAATGTTTCATGAGATTATTTTCGGGAGTGCCTCATGGGCAAAAAGAGTCCAGGAATACCTTACTATCCAAGGGGAGATCTTAAGAGAGTATTTATACTCCCTTGCTGGAGATCGCAAAAAAATACTCTTTGTTGATACTGGCTGGAGTGGTACTACTCAATATTTTCTCATGAAATCGTTTCCAGAGTTTCGATGGGAAGGGATTTATTTTGGGAAATGGGATACGTGGGGAGAAAATCCTTCTCATTTCTATTGCATAAGCGGGATAGCTGTGGAAGGATCAAGATATTTGCTGACAAGGCCGCAGACTTCCGTTTTCTTATACCATCACATAATTGAATCCCCACTGGAGCCAAGATTTCCAAGTATCGAAGAATTGCAAAAAGGTCCTCACGGGAGTATCCGCCCTAGTAGCGAAATTGATCCACAAAAGATTCCCCCACAGACTGATGAGTTTCTTTTTGAAGGAATATGTGATTTCTTCGACATCGCTAAAACACTTTCAATAGAAGAGTTATCAAGAAAAGTGTGTTCAGCATGGCTTTGCTTGCGAAGAAAGATTCTTTACCCGACTACACAGGATGTGGTTACTATGACAGTACCACCGAGGTCCGCAGATTTTGGTAAAAAAATATCTGTACCAGTAATATATGACAAAAAGAGAGAAAAAGACTGTACCTGGGTTGAAAAGATTAGGGAAATACCTAGATCTATCTGGAAACAAGGAAAGATTGCTCAAGATTTTCCACGTTTAGCACCTCTGTTGTTATTTGGATATAATCTAATTATAGTTTATTTGAGACTTGATCTCCAAAAATTTCTAAAGAAATTAAGAATAAGGCTATGAATCAAGACCTTATTTCAGTAGTGATTCCTTGCTATCGTCAGGCCCATCTGTTGCCGGTGTGTGTTCAATCGTGTTTAGACCAAACTTACCCCCACGTAGAGATAATCGTGGTTGACGATGGATCCCCGGATAATGTTTCAAAAGCCTTACAACGTTTCGGATCAAGAATTAAGCTGGTCAGACAAAAAAATCAAGGACTCTCCTCCGCACGAAATACCGGGTTGGGGGTAGCTAATGGGCGCTATGTCAAATTTCTGGATAGTGATGACTGGTTACTTCCAGATTGTCTGGAAAAACAGTACTTAAGTCTTTGCTTGTTGGATAAGCATTTGTCAGCGATTGGCTATAGAATATGGGTGAACGAGCTCGAGAAATATGCTCGGGACGTGTATCCTGATTTTGGGAAATTAAGTCATGCTCTTTGTTATGTCAATACCGGCCCACCGCACACCTACCTTTTCCCGATAGATGCTGTAAGGGAGATAAACGGTTTTGACACTAGTGATAGGGTGAAAGGGGGGCATGAAGACTATGATCTATTGTGTAGATTGGCTCTTAAGGGGTACGAGGTTGTTGCTCTCCATACGATAGGATGCGTTTATAGACGGTCTCCTAATAGCATGTCTACCAATGTTGAAGGCATGAGGCGATCAAGAAGGAAAGTTTGGCTTCATTTCGTCGAAAAACTACTGCAAGAGGAAAACGATGTGTTACAGCTGCTTCACATTTTAGGTGGTTATGCACTGAGATTGGGGAGCAAAGATATTCGGTACGAAGCGGTACACCTACTTGAGCAGATTGTTACAAGATTTGAATTTTTTGAAGGTAATATACCTCGGGATCTGGTTCTCGAAATTTGTAGGCACGCTCTAACCATTAGGAGTAATTTACCGAATACTCTGAATGCGAAAGAGGCCTATCTTAAGAAGTTGTCTCTTGATCTGTCGGATAGACTAGTTAAATTAGCAATATCTGATATTGATAAAGACGACCTACTTGAATTTGAGACAAAAGCTACACTAATTAGGTTGATAAAGTCTAAAATTGCAAGTTACTCTCACAATCAAATTCTTGTAGCATGCAAGAACCAAGTTGATCGTTTTATCTCACAAAAAGTGTTGTCAATACTACGTTCACTACTGGGATAAAAGAAATTATGAAACTATACGACGACTTCCATTAAGTTTGTTCCATGTCACGCAAATATTACACTCAAAACAGGGTATCGATAATTATTCCTACCTATAATTATTCAAAATATATCTCGGATACACTTGCTAGTGTATTTCAGCAGAACTATCACGATATAGAGGTCATAGTAGTTGACGATGGCTCAACTGACGATACCCAACAGGTGCTTTTGCCCTACATGAACAGAATAATATATATCCGCAAGGAGAATGAGGGACTGTCTGCTGCAAGGAATACAGGTATTGCCGCGAGCACTGGTGAATTTCTACAATTTTTGGATGCGGATGACTTGCTAGGAGCTAACACTATTAGGTATCAGGTAGCTTATTTGAAAGCGAATCCTGAGGTTCACGTTTCTGTTGTGAAAAACAAATTATTTAGGGTTGTAATCCAAAAAAAAACTCCACGGGTCTCCGGTTGTTGGGCCTTACCGAAAACAAACCTTGACGTACATTTATGTCATTTCAACATAGCTCCCCCCCACGCTTTTATGTTTAGACGGAGGGCCATAATGGAAACAGGTGAGTTCGATACCGAACTAACTGCCTGCGAGGATTACGATTATTGGCTCAGGGCAACGGTGGCGGGCTTTATCCCTCACTACAACCCGAACGGCCTTGTTTACTACAGAAAACACTCTGAAAGCATGTCAAGTAATTTGACTAACCAGTATCTCCATGATGCTATCCTTCATAGGCGACTTTCAGCTATTCTGGACCGTCACCCTTCTTTTCCAAGCCAAAAACGATTAGAAGGATTGCTCGCGTTTATTTCTGGGTGTTTTCTTACTGCAGGTCGCCTTGAGTCTTTAGGAATCGATGATGGTATTGACTTGATCCGATTAGCTTTGAAATATTCCGAAGAGGTCCAGAATCTTATAGCACAACGAGTCAATCGGATTAATATTTT
>JALXAE010000176.1 GCA_026992355.1 Syntrophobacterales bacterium
ATGTTCGTTCGGTTGCGGTGGAGCTATTTTCTAATGAAACATCTGAGCCGACCCTGGAGTTTTTGTTTACGAGGGCTTTGCGAGATGAATTTATTAAAAAAGGTAATATCGAATTAACTTCCGTTGACAAAGCTGACGCGGTTTTTAAGGGAAGAGTAATCAATATTTATACTGTTGATGTTGCTCATACCGGGGTTGAACAGACGTCTGAGACCAGGATTTTTGTTGTTTTGGATGTGAAGTGTGAAGATGTTAGGACCGGAAAGGTGCTGTGGCAGGATAATCAATTAACTTTTTACGAGGAGTATAAAAGGGGAGCAGAAGCATCTGTGTCCTACAATCGAAGACGAGCGGCTTTGGAGTACCTTGCTAGGCAAGTTGCGGAAAGGATTTACGATCGTTTTACGAATAGATTTTAAAATATGATTTATTACGATCGTTTTCTCACCTCAGTCAAAAACCTTAAAAAACCAGCACCTTTTTATTTCATAAAGGGAAACTCAGATTTTTTGATTCATGAATGCTGGCACCTGTTGGTGGATAGGTGTTCTGCCTTGTATGGAGGTCGCATACTTACAGCACATTATGTACCCAAGGATATTCCCATAGATGACCTTGTTGAAATTCTATCCACTGTACCAATGGGTAACATTTTTCGAATTATTTTTTTAAACAATCTTCAAACTATGGATAAGAAAGCCCTTTCGAGGTTGTCGAACTCCTTGAAAAGGCCAGCTCCCTTTACATGTTTTGTTATGGGATGGCACGATCCAAAAGGGATGGCCGAAGTCGAGCAAATTGTTGAGAAGACAGGTGGGATAGTGATTCTGGCAAATGCTCCTAGGCCATCACTTTTGCCTTCGTGGGTAAAAAAACATGTTCTTGCATTCGGAAAAAAAATGTCTGACGAAGCGGCATCCTTGCTTGTCCAGTATGCAGGAAACAATTTGTGGGTGCTCCATAATGAAATAGAAAAGCTTGTGCTTTATGCAGGTGATAAAGAATTCATAGGCGAAGAGGATGTTTTGAATGCAACTAGCTGTAAGGAATTTTATTCGATTTTTGAATTTGTAGATTATCTTTCACAGGGCAATTTTTTGGCGGCCGTTGAAAGTTTACGAGCTCTTATTAGCTCTGGTGAAGCTTCCCTTGCAATATTGGGATTATTAAGCCGTCATATTAGACTGCTGTGGCAAATCAAATCGGCCATGAAGGAAAAACTTCCAAAAGGAGAAATTTCAAGAATTACTGGGCTACCCGATTTCGTTTTGGACAAAATGATGGCTCAAAGCAAAAACATCAGTGAAAACACGCTTCGGGAATTGCATAAGCTACTCGTGCATATGGACTTAAAACTAAAAACTACCTCTCTTTCCCCCGAGTATCTTTTTACTCACCTTATTATTCGCTTTTTCCAGAGCTACAATTTGCAATCTTCTGGACAGAAAACAGATAAGATAAGCAGACAGGGCGGTGAAGGCTCCGCCCTGTGATTTATGCTGCCTTTTGGGCTTCCAGGAATTTGTTGACCTTCTTGGTAAGCCTTGAGATGGTTCGTGAGGCTTTGTTTGGGTGTATGGTTCCTTTTGATGCGGTTTTTGAAATGATGGAAACAGCTTCTTTCAGTTTTTCTTTTACCTTTTCTACGTCTTTTTCAAACATTGCTTCTTCCACAGCTCGGATGGCTGTTTTCATTCTGGATTTTCTCATTCTGTTTCTCAAACGCCGCTTTTCGTTTTGCCTCATACGCTTTATAGCAGATTTATGATTGGGCAACGTAATCCCTCCCTCTTGTTATTTTTACGTATAAGCATAAATAAACCAGCGAATAGGCCTTTTACTGATTAAAATAGGTTATGTCAAGTTTACTTTTTGTAAGTTAGGGCTTCATTAATTGCGTTCGGCAAGGTTTCTTGAGCCTACGCTATCAGAAAAACTTTGATGCTGGAGATGAACAACCGGGTAACCAATCTCTTTTGGGGACCGCTATATCGATGTATGGTCAAGCGGTCCCGGAAATATGATAACTATTAATCAACGAAAGTGTTTTGGTGTTTGGGGGGTAAGTCTTAAATTATCTAGGCTTAAACAAGGCCCTTTAAAGTATCCATTTCGTTCAGGAACAGGTTCGTATTGCACCCAGGGAGATCTTATCAAATCTCCAAAAATGGGGATTTGAGCAAGAATACCATTGTAACTTCCATTAGGAGGTAAGAATTGACCACTTATGTTTATCCAAGTGCCCCCAGGAGGTAGTGTGCTAATGATGGGTGATGATATGTAACGGCGCATTGTACCCGAACATATTCTCCCATCACGTTGTGCTGGCGACAGAACGAAAACCTTTTTGCCAATAAACGGGGTGGATGTTGAACCGAAATTTTCAACTAGAACCTTAAATTCAACAGTGTCTCCTGCGTGTGCTTCGCATGGTTCCATATATACCAATAGCCTAAGAGGCCATTTATCTTTGAAAGCTGGAAAGGTTATTGTGTTGCTGTTGCCAGAATTATTAGCGTTGTTCGTATCTCTGATAATTACACTTCGGTCAAACGTCATAAAGCTACCCGACGCCCAAACCTGGCAAAAATATTCATTTGCGCAGGTGTAGCTATACCATTGATATGTCATCCTTTTTGTGTGAGCCGATGATGCTACAAGCTGGATTTCCTGACCTGGTCTTAATTCTGGGATAGGGATTCTCATGCTTTCAAAACCAGCATTTCTAACAGGTCTCCCCGATCTATCATCACAACCGTTATGAAGAAAGGATACGACAACTCTCCCATAACGCGGTCGTATATCAGGGCCGTTGTTTCTCAAAGTGAATACGCATTTGAGCTCAGTTGTTCTGGCGTCGCTTGTAGCTTCCATGTGAACATTTTTTATCTCAAGATCGGAATAGTAAACATTAGTGTCGGCAAACGTTGGACTTTTGCAAATAATCAAGAGAAGAAGTAACACCTGAATAAACTTGTTCACGCCTTTCATTTTTCTTCCCTCCTTTAGGTGTTTTTTCTCCGTTTCATATAATTTGTTCCATTTTTTTCTTTTTTGGTTCAACTCGATATAGATCTCTCATTTAATCTTTGTTTGTTTTTTGGGTATGAGAGAGGTGTCTGAGCTGGACTGTTTATTACTAATAGTATGCTTTAGCGGTATTAGCTCACAGTGTGAGAAGCGAACGCAGCCCTATATTTCTTAGGGTGCCACGATTCTTTAATGCCTTGTCCTGCACCCTTGGGGGTGCAGGACAGATTTATTTGCAATTTGCCGCCTTTTTATAAGTGATATTGTTGCATAGTGTTGAGGAAAATTCTACGAGTTTTGAACTGTCTTCATAAGCTTGCTTGCAAAATTCTCCAAGGTGATTTGATACAGATTCAAACTCTTTTACGAATGTTTCCATATCCTGACTATTATAAAGTATTTTGAATCTGGTTAGACCTTCTTCCAGGCTTTCAATGATTTCTCGTGTATATGGATTGAGCTGAAATATTGCTGCATATAACCAGGGGTTTTGAGCGAACATCCTACCAAGGATGCTAATTTCCAGCTTGTAAATAGGGCTGGTAAATAAAAGTGTTTCGTCTATATCTATATTCAGTTCTTTTAGGGTTCTTCCTTTGAGCATAGAGGAAAAGTGGAATAGGACTTGTATTATTGCCATCATTTTATCATGTTTTGCTGGAGTGCACTCTACTATACGAAAGCCCTCCAGTTCGAACCTGGTTTTTATATATTTCCATGATTCTTTTGAAATCCTAACGGGACACGCAACTATTGTTTGGCCTTTTGTATTTTTTATCTTCCCCCCAAACATTGGATGGAGCCCAACAACGGAAGCAGGACTCTTCAACATTGCTTTAATCTGAAGCTCTTTAAGACTTGAGACATCCATTACAAGCTGGCTTTTCTTTATGTAGGGAACATTTTCTTCAATTATTTTTACAGATTTGTGTAGGGGTACAGAGAATAGGACTATATCCGACATTTCTATAAGCTCGCGGTTCGAGTATTTCGTACCGATATCTGAGATTAAAACTCGGTATCCAAGTTTTTTAAATAAGCGTTCAAAAAACTGCCCCATTTCTCCCCGTCCCCCGACAATCCCAATTGTGCTGCCAGGTCCCCATCTATGTTTTAATATGTTGTTATCCATGGTTACCTCTTCTTGCACGGTTTCAAAGAATTTATAATTTTTTGCCTACAGCCTCAGCAATGGTTCTCAGATCATCTACGAGTTGTTCGAAAGCTTTTGGCGTGAGAGACTGAGGGCCGTCACTCCAGGCTTCTTCCGGGCGTGGGTGTACTTCTATAAGTAGTCCATCTGCCCCGGCAGCTACTGCAGCTTTTGCCATAGGAGCTACAAGGTCAGCTCTTCCAACAGCATGGCTGGGATCAACAATTACTGGCAGGTGCGTCAGCCGTTTTAAAAGTGGGACAACACTCAAATCAAGTGTGTTTCGAGTTTCAGTTTCAAAGGTTCTTATTCCTCTTTCGCACAAAATGACCTTTTCGTTTCCCTGACTCACAATATATTCTGCCGACATAAGCCACTCCTTTACGGTGGCGCACATTCCTCTTTTTAGAAGAACTGGTTTTTCGATGTTTCCCACTTCGGTGAGCAATCTAAAGTTTTGCATGTTTCTTGTTCCTATCTGGATAATGTCGGCATATTTTGCCACCATTACTGCATCCCTTGGGTCCATGAGTTCGGTGACGATAAGCATTCCAGTTTCTTCTCGAATTCTTGCCATTATTTCCAAAGCCCTTTTGCCTAACCCCTGGAAACTGTAGGGAGATGTTCTTGGCTTAAAGGCTCCACCTCTGAGAAAGTTTATTCCAAGCCTTTTTAACGATGATGCCACTTCTTCAACCGTTTCCCGGTTTTCTACTGCACATGGACCTGCAATTATTTGAAGTTCACTGCCTCCTATGGTGTGTCCATTGATATTTATGATTGTGTCTTCCTTTTTGAATTCTCTGCTTACTAATTTGTAGGGCGTGAGAATTGGGACCACTTTTTCCACGCCAGCCATTGATTCAAGAGGAACCTCCCTTAGAATCCTTTCATCCCCAATGGCACCAACGATGGTTCTATGTTCTCCGTGGGATATGTGAGCTCTCAAACCCATGTCCTCCAATCTTCTAACTACTCTTTGCAAGTCCTCAGAGGTATGATCTGGGGTCATTACGATAATCATGGCTGCACCTCCTTTTGTTTTGCTTGAAAATAAAAAAGCCGCGGGCTCCGAGGTGCCCGCGGCTTTCTGTGTTACCCTGTTACGTTATTTTTATTAGGTTATACCCCGGCCCGCCTCCTTCTTATATGTCAGGCCATAATAATAGTAGTAATAAAGGGGAGAAACTGTTGAAATTAACAGAAGACCAGAATTCACAAAAAACATACATTTCCTCCGTCGGCGAATATCTTGCACATTTCTGTTCCGTGGTCAAGTTATTTTGTGCTTGTCGCTGTGCTTCTAAAAGGTGACTATTGTTAGTTGTTAATTATTGGTGGTGTTGAATTGCCTAGTTTGACTTTGGCGAGTTCAAATGTAATAGAACTTTGAGATGCATTTGCATAGTAGGATGGATCTATGTGGAAATTAAAGAGAGCTCATAAAAGGCGACTGGAGCGAGAAAAGGGCGTTGTAATCAAAGATTGGGGAGGCAAATTTTCAGCAGGGCTTGTTTTCCCTAATAAATATTACTTGGGTATGTCTAATCTTGGTTTTCAGAGAATGTACTATCTTTTCAATTCTCTCGAATTTGTTGTTTGTGAGAGATTCTTTTATCCTGACCCGGAAGAGTTGCCTTGGTTTAACCACAAAGATGTAGTTCTTTTGTCTGTTGAATCCCAGAGACCCGCAAGAGATTTTGACATTTTGCTTTTTTCCGTTCCCTTTGAGTCTGATTATACAAATGTCTTACAAATGCTTCTATGGAGTAAGATACCGCTGCACCATAAAGATCGCGACTACCACCATCCTATAGTTTCCATGGGAGGTGTTACGGCTTTTTTAAACCCTGATGTGCTTGCTAATTACATGGATTTTTTTTTCGTAGGTGAGGGCGAAAAGTTCTGGAAATCTTTTTGGGAATTTTTCAGAGAGAATGTTCCCACAGGAGAGCGTGATAAGTGGTTGAAAAACCTGGCTCTGAATGTTCCTGGAATTTATGTGCCCTCACTCTATGAACAACTCTACCACAGTGATGGAACAATATTGGCGCATAGACCAGTGGAATCAGGTTTGCCCGAGACAATAAGGGCTCAAAAAGCAGATATATCTTCACTTCCTGTTGCCAGCACGGTTGTAACCACATCTGATACTGAATTTAGCAGTACACGTCTCGTGGAAATAGGGAGAGGATGTGGCAGAGGGTGCAGGTTTTGTGCTGCTGGCTATGTTTATCGTCCTCCCAGGTACTATTCGTCGGATCAGGTGTTGTCTGCATGTTTTTCGGACTCTGTTTCAGAAGTTCCTAGGATAGGCTTGGTTAGCGCGGCTGTGGGTGATCATCCTGAAATCGACTTAATTTGTAATGAACTCATGATGCGTCAATATGAAGTGTCCTTTTCTTCTCTCAGAGCCGATAATATTAAGGATTCCATAGTCAAGCTTTTAGTTTCGGGAAAGCATCAGGCTGTTGCCATTGCTCCTGAGGCAGGTTCTGATCGCCTGAGGCGTGTTGTGAATAAACATTTAACGGATGAACAAATATGTGAAGCTGCAGTGAAACTTACCATGGCGGGCATTCGACACCTAAAACTTTATTTTATGATTGGTCTTCCCACAGAAACCCAGGATGACATTGAGGCGATTGTGAAGTTGGTTAAGCGAGTGAAACATGAAGTTTTAAAGGCTGCTAAGGGAGTGGGAAATCTAGGTGAGGTTATAGTGAGTGCAAACACCTTCGTTCCTAAACCTTTTACTGCTTTTCAGTGGGTAGCTTTCAATGATTTGAAAAGTCTTAAAAATAAGATAAAATTTCTCAGAAAGGCGCTGGCTAAGGTTTCCAATGTTAGATTTCATTCTGACCTCCCTAAGTGGAGTTACGTGCAAGCTTTGCTTTCCAGAGGAGACAGAAGGGTGGGGGCCTTTGTTGAACTTGTGGTCGTAAAAAAAATGTCGTGGCAAACAGCAATGAAACAAACCGCTGTTAATCCCGATTTCTGGGTATATAGGGAAAGAAACAGGGAAGAGATTTTCCCATGGGACATTATTGATCACGGAATTAAGAAGTCCTTTTTGTGGGAAGAATATGAAAAGGCTTTACAGGGTGTAGAAACACCTGCCTGCCATGACATTACAGGATGCAAAAGATGCGGTGTTTGTCCAAGTTATCCTGATTTGGTATACAGATGAATGATAGATGTTTATCTTAATAAATGAATTTTTTCATTAAATCTCATGTTCTGATTAGGTGAGAGGTGTTAGGTGATGTATAGTGGTGAAGATTATTACAGGCTTTTGGGAGTTTCTCCAGATGCAGGGAAAGAGGAAATAAAAAAAGCCTACAGGAGGCTCGCTTTAAAGTATCATCCGGATCGTAACCCAGGAAATCCTGAAGCCGAGGAAATGTTCAAGAAAATTAGTGAAGCCTATGCTGTTCTTATGGATCCAGAGAAAAGGGCTCAATATGATGCCTTCAGATTGTATGGTGGAGAGCGTGGCCGAGAAGGAGTCTATGGACAAAGATTTTATTACAGCCAGGAGGAACTTTTTCGTAACTTATTCCGAAATCAGGAAACAGTAGATCTCTTTAGAGAACTCCAGCGTGAACTCCAGAGAATGGGGATTCGCTTCGACGAAGATTTCTTTAACAGGATATTTTTGGGCGGTCGTACAATTTTGTTTGGCGGTTTCTTTTTTGGTCCTTTCGGATATAGCGTCAGAAAGAATACTCGTCCTCAAGATACCTACTACGAAAAAATAGATTTGGACATGTTCGAATCTGGGAGAACCGATGAAGGGATTCTGGAGAAGGGTTTCAAATATGTGGGCAAGCTTGTGAAAAAAGCCGGAAAATTTCTGGCTGATAAGGTAGGTTCCTCTCTTCCCGTAAAGCAGGGTTCCCGTGTTGAGAGTGAAAATATTTTGTCAAGTTCCGGTGATATTACTATGGAATTGTCAATTTCCAAAAAGCAGGCTGAAGAAGGGGGAGAAATCACTATAAAGTTACCTCATTTTGAAGGCGATAAAGTAGTGTCAGTTAAGATCCCTGCCGGTGTTAGGGAAGGTGTAAAAATCAGGCTTAAAAATATGGGAGTTTTATCGAGTTATTCCCACGGGGGTCGAGGTGATTTGTATTTAAGAGTGCGAATTGCGAATTAAAAAAGGGGAATAGAGCATGAAAAGGAAGGTTATTGCTTTGATTGTGGTAGGTTTTTGTTTTGTTTTGCACTCCTCCCTTTCAGGTGCGGCTACGGTAACACCTTACGAAATTTTTCAGGGTAGTACTCTCAATAAAATTATTCAAAGAGGAAAGTTGATAGTTGGAATGGAGGTTGAGTATTGGCCATTTGAATACGCTGACACGAAAGGAAATCCTGTAGGGTTTGACGTGGATATAGCCCGACTTATAGCAAAAGAGCTAGGCGTTAAGCTTGAAATCAAGGATATTGAATGGACCGGGCTTATTCCTTCCCTTCAAAGTGGAAAGGTTGACATGATTATCTCCGGTATGACTCGCACTCTTGAGCGTTCCAAAGCGGTAACCTTCACCGATCCATATTTTGAGACCGGATTGTGTGTGCTTTTAAGTGCCAAAAAAGCTGGAGATGTTAGAGATTTGGATCAGCTTAACCAGCCAGGAAGGATAATAGCCGTCCGCACAGGAACTACAGGGGATTTCATAGCCACTAAGAAATTTCCGAAGGCGGAGGTTAGAAGGTATAAAGATGAGACCGCCTGTGTTAGGGAGGTCGTTAGCGGCAGGGTTGATGCCTTTATTTACGATCAAATTTCTATTGCCAAACATCACAAGCAAAATCCTGAAACCACGAAGGCTATTCTTAAGCCCTTTACGAAAGAGCCCTTTGCAATAGCCATAAGAAAAGGTGATTTTGATTTTCTTAATTGGCTTAACCTATTTTTAGAAACCATAAAATCGGATGGACGCTATAACGAGTTGTATGAAAAATATTTTCGCGATTTATTCGGTCCGACTAGATAATACAAACGAATCTAACGGACTTGCCGTAAGAGTCCTTATTGCTTTGGTTGTTTTCACAGCTTTGGGGGTGCTTTTTAGTAGGATAAAGTACCCCTGGGATTGGTCTGTTCCTATAAGATATAGATACCTGTTCATAAGAGGTTTCTATTATACTATTGTCATTTCTTTGGGATCAATTGCTCTCGGATTTTTATTGGGTGTTTTGGGTGGATTAGGAAGGCTGGCTAAAAATATTTTCATAAGAGAAATAGCTACCTTTTATGTGGAGTTCTTTAGAGGCACACCACTGCTGGTTCAGATATATATTTTTTACTTCTGTGTGGCTGAGGTTGTTCATTTCGACAGCCCTTTTTTAGTTGGAATTGTAACGTTGGGTTTTTTTTCCGGTGCTTATATATCAGAGATGGTTCGCGCAGGTATTGAATCGGTAGAAAAAGGACAGATAGAAGCGGCTCAATCGCTGGGATTGTCTGAATGGCAAATTCTGAGGCTAGTGGTGTTTCCTCAGGCCTTCAGAAGAATAATTCCTCCGGTAACCGGACAATTTGTGTCTCTTATCAAAGACTCTTCTTTACTTTCGGTGATTTCCGTTCGTGAACTTACGAAGGCATCGGAGGTTATAAATGCTACCACTTATAAAACCTTCGAGGCTTATTTGCCCCTTGCCTTTCTCTACTTGATTTTGACCTATCCATTGTCCAGGTTTACTCAGAGCCTCGAAGATAAATTGCGCATAAACTCCTGAAATGCCGATACGATGTGGTCATCATCATCTTTCAGAAGAGTTCTAACATCCATATAAATTTTGTTGTTTTCTATTCGGATTATGATTGGTGGATCATAGGTACGGAAATAGTGTTCCAGTGTTTGAGGTGAAAATATATGGCTAGATATTGTTACGGCTCTAGATGGAAGCTCTGCAGTAGGGGCTGCTCCTCCGCCTACCCTTGAAATAACCTTTTCAACCTTTATTTCTACTTTGTCTGAGTCGCCATGTTTCTTTAACTGTTCTGCTAGATTGCCTGCTCGCTTTTCCAGTTCTCCAATAGAAGCTGATATCATTTGAAGTGTAGGAATTTGTTGTTTTGCTTTTTCTTCATCTAGGTAGAGCTTTAGGGTTGCCTCAAGGGCTGAAAGGGTTAGCTTGTCTACTCGGAAGGCTCGTGTCATGGGATTTTTTTTACACTTTTCTATTATTTCTTTTTTCCCAAGAATTATGCCTGCTTGAGGTCCACCAAGCAGCTTGTCTCCGCTGAAGGTTATTACATGAACGCCGGTTTGTAGCTCCCACCTGACTGTGGGTTCATCCTTAATGCCATAAGGAGTTAGATCTACAAAGCAGCCGCTACCCATATCTTCCAGGCAGTAGAGATTGTGTTTTCTTGCCGTTTCAACCAGTTCGCTTAATGAAACCTCATCAGTAAAACCAACTATTTTGTAATTGCTTTTGTGGACCTTAAGGATTGCAATTGTATTTTCGTTTATTGCCAATTCATAATCGGATAAGTGGGTTTTATTTGTGCAGCCAACTTCTTTCAGTATTGCTCCACTTGATGCCATAACATCAGGTATTCTAAATGATCCCCCAATCTCGACAAGTTCTCCTCGAGATACAATTACCTCTCTACCTTTTGCTATTGTGTTTAAAACCAGAAACACCGCAGCGGCATTGTTGTTCACCACTAGAGCAGCTTCAGCCCCCGTAAGCTCTCTTAACAATTTCTCTGCATGCACATATCTAGATCCTCTGCAACCTTTTTCGAGATCATATTCGAGATTGTTATAACCTGATGAAATGCTAGCTATTCTTCTGATAGCTTCATCAGGTAGCAAAGATCTTCCTAGGTTAGTGTGAACTATGACACCTGTTGCGTTTACCACACGTCTTAATGTCCAGGCGGTTTTTGCATTAGCTATTTCTTCTGCTTTTTGAATCAGTAAGTCTTCTCTGAGTTCCTGAGTGTTGATATGACCCATTTGTCGTATAATGTTCCTTTTATTTTCAATAACTTCACGCAAGGAAGAAACCACTATTTCCCTTGGAAATTTTTGTGTTAAGCTTATAGCTTCTGGATGTTTGAGTAGTTTGTCAATCGATGGGAGCTTCCTCAATAATTCGTTTATATTGTTCATAATGTTGCCTTTTCAAACGATATTTTGTCCATTATAAAAGAGCGTCAAGTTCAACCTTATGAAAGGTTAATTTGGAGTTAGTGTCAAGTGAGGCAGGTAGAATATTTTTTGAGGATTCCGCCAATACTATAGGAGAAGATGGTTGGGAAGAATTATGAGAAGTCAGGAATTGTCCTATTTTATTAATGATCAAACTGTATATAAAAAAGGTGTGTCGGTTAAGGATATACTTCATTTGGTACAAGAGTATCCTTCTCTGCGCTTGCAACAGACTGTCCCTTCCGCAATGGCATACCTGGTGTGGAGGCTTTTTGGGCTGATCAGGAATCACATTGTAATGGTTGTTCCAGACGAGGAGGATCTGGAAAGAACCTATGAAGCCCTTTGTTTTTTCTTTGGCGGAAATAGAGATAGTCGAGTTGGCGATCCCCTGGTTGATGTGTTGATGGCATTGCCAAATAAGTTTGGTTTTAGCGGACTTTGGTCAGGTAAGTCTCAAGATTCGGCCCAGAGGATGAAGGCATTTACAAGGTGCCTATGGAATGAAGAGCCATGCGTAATAGTGACCACGTCGACTGCATTGATTGAGCGAGTTGTACCTAGGGAGGTTCTCGAGGAGGCAACCCTCCATATAAAAGTTAACGATGAATTACCTGAAAATTTTGAAAGAACATTAAAAGGCTGGGGATACACAGAAGTTGGCCTTGTGGAGGAACCAGGTGACTTTAGCAAAAGGGGAGAAATCTTTGATTGTTATGTGCCCTTATACAATTGGCCGATAAGGTTGGAACTCTGGGGAAATGAAGTAGAATCAATTCGCTTTTTTCATCCCGCGTCTCAGAGATCTCTGGGTAAGGTTGAGGAGATTTTCGTTGTTCCGGTAAATGAAATAATCCTGAGTGATTCCAGTATAGAAAATGCAAAAAAGAGGCTTTTACAGGATATCCAGGACAATGTCTTGAACCCTGTAGAAACGACAAATTGGCTGAGACGCATAGATGATGGTTCCTGTATAGACGATGAGACACTTATTGGTGTTTTTTATGAAAATCCTGGAGTTTTCTTTGATTATTTGCCTCAGGGGACCATCTTCTTTTGGCAGGATGCTGACCAGTGTTTGGAAAAAATTAACACATATTTTGAGAGCCACAGAAAGCGTTTTGTAAAGTCGTTAGATTTTGAAGAATCTGGTCTGTACAGGTGGATACAACCAGTCGATCGTTACCTTATTAACCCATCTATCATAGAGGATAAGATTAGTTATTACAAAAATATATGGTGCGATTCTTTGAGAGAGAAAGGAACATACATAGATTGTCCTACTGTTACTATGGCAGCCTATGATATGAGCGGTCTTAAAGAAGAACTACACCAGGCGCCTTCTAAAGGAAGACTTCTTGAGCCGCTTGCTAAACGTTTCAAACAGTGGAGTGATGAGGGTATTAAAACCTTTGTCGTTTGTGGTAACAAAATTAGAGCCCGCAGATTTTCCAATCTTTTGAGTGATTACGGGATAAGTGTCAAAACCTCTGAAGAACCCTTTGGTGAAGACTCCTTTTACGCTCGGGAAGTAGTCGTAACGGTTGGAAACCTTATTAAGGGCTTTTGCTGGCCATCCGAATATGTTGCTATTGTGAGCGAGGAAGAGCTTTTTGGAATTTCCAGAAGGAAGCGTTCAAAAACCCTGGCTGATTCCATCGCAATCAGCTCATTTCAGGATCTTAGAGAAGGTGATTATGTTGTCCATGTGGATCACGGAATTGGGGTTTATAGAGGGTTAGTTCATCTGAATGTGGGAGGTTTAGAAGGCGATTTTCTTCTTTTGGAGTATCAGGATGAAGATAAGCTTTATGTCCCGGTAGACAAATTCGGCAAGGTTCAAAAATATGTCGGGGTTAGTGATGAACCACCACGGATTGATAGACTGGGGGGTAAACACTGGGAAAAGGTCAGAAACAGGGCTCGTCAGGCTGCCGAACGTGTAGCTGAGGAATTGCTTCGGATATATGCTTTGCGCCAGGTCAGAAGAGGCCATGCCTTTTCTCCTCCAGATCGTCTTTATCATGAATTTGAAGCCACTTTTCCTTTTGAGGAAACGCCAGACCAGATTAAGGCAATAGAAGACGTTTTGAGCGACATGATGTCCCATCACCCTATGGATCGCTTGATATGTGGCGATGTTGGTTTTGGCAAGACGGAAGTTGCGCTTCGAGCAGCTTTTAAAGCTGTTATGGATGGCAAGCAGGTTGCTGTACTTGTGCCCACAACTGTTCTTGCTGAACAACATTACAGAACATTTATGGAGAGATTTGCTTCTTTCCCGGTGAGAGTTGAACTTCTGAGTCGTTTTAAGACCAGATCCCAGCAGATGACTATTATTAAGGGAGTTGCTGATGGAAGCGTCGATATAGTAATAGGCACACATAGACTGCTTCAAAGAGATGTGAAGTTTAAGGACCTTGGTTTGTTAATAATAGATGAAGAGCATAGATTTGGAGTCAAACACAAAGAACAGCTAAAACAGTTAAGGGTATCTGTTGACGTGCTTACTTTGACTGCTACTCCAATTCCCAGAACGCTTCACATGGCTTTATCTGGTATTAGGGATTTATCTGTTATAGAGACCCCTCCTGAGGATAGAAAGGCCGTCAAGACGTTTGTTATCGAATTTAATGAAGACACAATAAAGGCGGCAATCAGGCGAGAACTCCAGAGAAGGGGGCAGGTGTTTTTTGTCCACAACCACGTACAGAGTATAAACCTGATGGCAGATAAGATTAGGCAATTAGTTCCGGAGGCCACAGTTGGGGTTGCCCATGGTCAAATGAAGGAGCGCGAGCTGGAAAAAGTGATGCTTGGTTTTGTAAAAGGTAATATTGATGTGTTGGTATGTACGACGATAATTGAATCTGGGTTGGATATTCCCAATGCAAACACGATAATTATCAATAGAGCTGATCGCTTTGGTCTTGCTCAGATGTACCAGCTAAGAGGTAGAGTCGGGAGATCAGGACATCAGGCTTATGCCTACCTTATTGTCCCAGGGGATCAGCTTATAAGTAAAGATGCTCGGAAACGTTTGAAGGCCCTCCTTGATTTTAGTGATCTTGGTAGCGGCTTCAGAATAGCGATGAATGATTTGCAAATACGTGGAGGGGGAACCATTCTGGGAGCTGCCCAATCAGGTCATATTGCAGCGGTTGGTTATGAGCTTTATTTAGAGTTAGTTCAGAAAATGATAAATAAGCTAAAAGGCGAAGCAGAAGAGGCTGACTATGATCCTGAGGTAAAAGTTAAAGTTCCGGCTTTTTTGCCAGATAGCTTTATACCGGATACAAATCAAAGGCTGGTAGTATATAAAAAGCTCGCCTCTGCAAGGGATGATATTGAAGTAAGTGAAATAGTTAGGGAGTGTAGAGACAGGTATGGTAATCTTCCCTATGAAGCCAAGATGCTTGTAATTTGTACTAAGTTAAGACTTATCATGAAAAAATTGAAAGTTCTTAGACTTGAGGAAATTGGTAAGAAGTTTTTGATTTCTTTCTTGGAGAAAAAGAGTGAAAAGTCCTTTGTAGAATGGTTAAAAAGCCAGAAAATAAGGGTAGATTTACAACCGGAAGGCGGAGGAGTAATGATAAACCTTCCAGGCGATGATTTTTTGCAGAGACTGGTTTTAATGAGGAGAACACTGCAGTCTTATTTTGATAGCGAGTTTTCCTCCCGAAACTGTGTTGAGAAATCAAGGGTTATCCAATAAAGTTTTCTTGGAAAGTAAAAGTTTGAAAGTAGATTCCAGTTACGGAGGTTAATGCTCATGAGAAAGGGAAAAACCTGTTTATGTATAATGTTGATTTGTGTTTTCTGTCTTTTAAATGAAAAGGCTTTTCCAAAAGTGATGGACAAGATTGTTGCTGTTGTTAACGACGATATCATTCTCTATAGTGAGTTAAAAAAGGAAGTGGAACTTTTTAAGAAATCTTCTTTAAGACGCATACCTTTGCCGGAATCAGTTCTTGAGCGCCAGGTTCTTGAAAGAATGATTCAGGAAAAGCTGGTAGATCAAGAGATGAAACGTCTGCATATTTCCGTTGATGATGCTACCGTTGATGCCGCTATTGAAAGAATAAAGAGGAACAATGGTTGGAATGACGATCAGTTCAGGTACATTCTTCAACAACGAGGAATGACCTATGATGAGTTCAGAGCGGAGGTTAAAAAAGATTTGCAGAGAACGCGTCTCATGGATCGGGTATTCCAGTCTAAAACCGTCATAACTGATGATCAAATTGATGAATATATAAAATCTCATGGTGAGGATGTAGGTTCGTCAAAGGTTAATCTATCTGTTATTTTTATACCAAAGGATGAGGCTATAAATAAGTCGCCTGATGAAATTCTGAGGGAAATTAAGAACGGAGCGAGTTTCTATAAGATGGCAAAACGTTATTCGAAAGGGCCAGCCGCTGAAGAGGGTGGCAAGTTAGGATGGATAAAGATAGATGAACTGGCAAGACCGTTAAGAGAGGCTTTGAAAACTATGAAACCGGGCGATATATCTCCAGTAATTATCATGGAGTCTGGGTATTTTATTGTTAAGCTGGAACAGATTGAGCAAGCAAACAAGGGTGAGGGAGTCCATATATCCCAATCAGAACGTGAGCGGATACGTCGTATGTTATTTAAGAAAGAAGTAAACAGGAAGTTCAAGGAATGGCTCGATGAACTTATGAAAAAATCTTATATTCGTATATCCCTTTAAACCAAGGTATGAAAAGTTATGTCGGACAAAAAAGAAGAGCTGTCTCCTGATGTGATTGGAGACAGAATAAGAGAATTGAGGCAAAAACATGGTTTAGATTTGAAAGATATTTCCAAAGCCACCAACATTTCTGTTGATATTCTTCGTGCATTGGAGAAGGGGGAGTGGTCGAGGCTTGGTTCTAAGTTTTTAATAAAGAGTTTCATAAAGTCTTACTGTGAAGTGCTGCAAGAACCTAGCAATGAGTTGTTAATGGAAATTGATCACATCGGTGATTACCAATGTGGAGTAAGTACCTTTAAGCCCTTATTGGCTTCCGAAAAAAAAACCCTTATCAAAAATAAGAAAAAAAGTCTTTTTTACCTTCTAGTTATGTTTATAGCTGTATTCATGGTTGCTGGAGGAATATACGTTTATCGCTATAATGGTATGAAATCGGAAACTATTGTACCTGCTGAGCAAGAGACCACAATAAAGATTCCTAAAGAGGTCTTACTTCCAGGTGAAAAACAGGCTGAGACGGAAATAACAAGCAATGAAAATGTTGAAGTTGCATCTGAACCAAAAGGATTTCTCAATGACAAAGGCTTGGAAGTATCAAAACCCTTGTCTATTGCTTTATTTGAACAGGAATTTGAGAACTTGCAGGTTCCAAATGAAGAAAGAATTGATG
>JALXAE010000177.1 GCA_026992355.1 Syntrophobacterales bacterium
TCATACAAAAAAATAGGTCCAAATGTAACACTTCATACGGATTACAAACTTCTCAAATTGTCTATTTCCGGCCGTTTTAGGCTTTCTTCCCATTCTTCATTTGTAATTACTGCCTATTCTCACACATGGGGAGAAAACACCGGTTCTGGGGGCGGTTTCTATGGATCCCTTTGGCTATACTATTGATATCCCTCGAGAACCAAGCAAAAAAGAAGGTTTAATCGGCCAGATTCTTATCCAGCAGGGGTTAATAACCAAGGAACAACTCCGGGAAGCGTTGAAAATCCAGAAGGAAAGAGGCGGGCGTCTCGGCTGGATTGTTTTAACCCTCGGTTGGGTGAACAGACTGGAACTTTTTCAAGCTTTGGCCAGGCAATTTCACCTTCCTTTCTGGAACTTTTCCATAGAAGCTTTTGAAGCAAAATGCCAAAAAGAGCTGTTGAGCAACTTGGACCCTTCCATTGTTATCAGATACCATGTTCTACCCTTCTTTAAACCTACCCCCGATGAACTCGTCGTTTTGACCGATTATCCTGGTAAGAACTTTTCTCTGGTCTTTAACACTTTGAAAAAGAAATACAATGTAAAAAAGGTGCTGCCTTGGATTGTAACCGATCTGGATTTTGCCCATGCTGTTCAGTATATATGGAATGACAAGTTGGCGGATGAAGCAATTTACGGGTTGTTCTACAGAAACCCCGATCAGAGTGCCATTCGCGTCTTTACAAAGACTCAAATATTCCTGTTGGGATGCTCGGCATACTTCCTTTTAATATGGCTATATTTTTATCCGCTTTCCTGTATTTCTTTTTGCTTTGGCATTATACAGGCTATCTTTAGCATGCTCGTTCTTTTTAAAACACTTTTGAGTTTTGCCGGAGCTAGGCGCGAACAGTATGAACCGATTTCGCAAGAGGAAGTTAGACAAATAAGTAATTCAGAACTTCCTACATACACAATTCTGATCCCGGCATACAAAGAACCTAACGTAATAGGCAAACTTGTAACTGCTTTGAAAAAGCTGGATTATCCTCAAAGTAAACTGGACATTATTTTGCTTCTTGAAGAAGACGACAAAGCTACACTGGAAGCAGCCAAAAAAGCAAAACCTCCGGGAAATTGGCGTTTTATCATCATTCCCCACGCTATTCCCAAGACCAAACCCAAAGCGTGTAATTACGGTTTGTTCTTCGCCAGAGGGGAATATCTAACTATTTACGATGCCGAAGACATACCAGAACCCGATCAATTAAAAAAAGCCGTAATAGGTTTCAAAAAGCACGATTCGTCCTGCGTGTGCCTTCAAGCAGCACTAAACTACTTCAATGCCGATGAAAACTTTATCACCCGCATGTTCACTCTCGAATACTCATATTGGTTCGACTATTTACTACCAGGTCTTGACAGGCTTAATCTCCCCATTCCCCTTGGAGGAACAAGCAATCACTTTAAAACCGAATTTTTAAAGCTCCTTGGTGGGTGGGATCCCTTTAATGTTACCGAGGATGCCGACTTGGGAGTAAGAGCGGCAGCGCACGGAATGACCGTGGGAGTAATCAACTCCACTACATACGAAGAAGCGAATTCCAAATATTGGAACTGGATTCGACAGAGATCCCGATGGATTAAAGGATACATGCAAACTGCACTCGTTTATAATAGAAATCCCCTTCAAATGATCCGTATTCTGGGTTTTAAAAGGTGGCTCAGCTTTCAACTTTTTGTCGGAGGAACACCTCTACTTTTTTTGGCGGTGCCAATAGTTTGGAGTGTGTTCATATATTGGATTTTTACCGAATCCAAACTCCTCGATCCCTTTTTTCCTCCATTACTGGTTTATTGGGGGCTGTTTAATCTAATTTGGGGAAATTTCCTAGGAATATACCTGAACATGATAGCCGTATTTAGACGCAAGCTTTTTTATCTGATGCCTTACAGTTTTTTTAACCCTATCTATTGGTTGTGTTTTCACTCTATAGCCGCATATAAAGCCCTTTGGCAACTCTTTTTCAACCCATTTTACTGGGAAAAAACGGAACATGGAATTACAAAACACGGGGAAAAAGCTGAGCAAAAGTAGGCGTACGGTTATTGTCTTCACTCTTTCTCTTTTGGTGTTCTCCATATTTTTTCTTGCCTTAAACCTTACAGCTCTCAAGAACAATTACGCATATAAAGAACTACTTATGGTAGGGGAAAAAGCTCTTTTGGTTTTTAAGGGAGAACCCCCCAGGCTGGAAAACCTCGGATTTGTTTATCCGCCCCTTATTTATTTTTTCGTCCTGCTCTTTCGAAATCCCTTCGTAGCATCGGCTGTAACTGGAGCCTTGTGCGCCAGTTTGCTGATGACAAACGTAATCCACGCTTACAAGGAAGGCAACATCCCCAGAAGTTTTATACTGATTATACTGCTCTATATTGTCGGTTCCCCTGCTACATTGTTTTTATTTGCGGAGCAACAAAGCCTGTGCTTATTTGCGGCTGTCTTCACGCAAATGATCTGTTATTTGTATCGTTACTGTAGACACCATTATACCCTGGATCTTTTCCTGTTTGGAATGATGACCTCTTTCCTGTTTCTAATAAGATTTCAGGCAGTATTACTAATCCCTCTTCTTACCTTACCCTTTATTGTGTTGGGAAAAAAAAATGAGTTAATTCAGGAAAAGCTCTCGGTTTTAATGATTGCCTTTTTTCCTGCTATTTTTTTCGTAGCTTCATGGTGTTACTTGAACTGGGTTTTTATGAAAGACCCTTTTTACTTTTTTAAAACATGGATTAGCGCAATGGGATTGGAGAATTCACCACATTTTACTCTTCTGGATTTCAAAAGTTCGCTTATATACACGAGCCAGCAACTAAAGAATCTATTACCCTTCATACTGCCAATTTTTGTGTCAATGTTGCGTCGTATAAGATTAGGTCTGAAAAAATGCAAGGTTTCTCCTGTAATCCTTATATCGCCATTTGCTCTTATTTTTTGGGACTCCTTTTTTGGTGTCACTCATGAACATTCGATGGTCTTTTCGACTATATTTATAATTACTGCTTTCTCTTGCTGGCTCTATGTACCGGCCGATAGAAAAACACCTTGGATTGATCGACTTTTTATCTCATCCGTATTGTTGAGCCTCTTATTCACCTGGACAATGTTATACAAGCACCACCAGGAAAACCAATTTTTTAAAGCCCTGGTAGAGCCTTTGAAAAATACGGAAATGAGCAATGCAAAAGCTATTGTCAAGCTTCTAGATAAAAAGGGTAAGATTCTGCTGGACGATAAAAAAGGTTTTTCGATAGTATTTTTCAATGGTCACCCCAGACGCTTTGTTCTTCCTTATCAATACGAATATGAAACGGTTCTTTACGCTCCTAAACAATTCGTGCGCTATATCATAGTATCATCACCTACAGGAGATCGAATATCCGGAAGATGGCAAGAGGCCCTCTTTGGTTACCTTGATGGCTTCAAATTCATTGCTCGTTTTGGCAGATTTATCCTTTATGAACACCTGTAATAACCCCTGGTAAGAGGCAAGGTAGTGTTTTCATTAATCAGGTCCGGTTAACATGTGGGTAGAAAAAAGGCTTTCCTCCTGGCGGATATTGATAATCCTAGTAAAAAGAAGATGTCCTCTACCCCCTATGGGTGCAGGAATAATGACCTCTACCTTAAATGGGATTAAAATATGTCCACCCTGAAGAGGAACATTACACCTTTATGCTCTCTTAAAGCAAAGTGTGCTAAAGAAAATTTAAGTGTGTCCATAAGATACTCCTCAAAAAGTTAAATATCCTTTTAGCAAAAAAGCAAGGTAAACAAAAACCCAGGATAAGAATGCTGCAGCAACAGGTGTGCTTATCCATCCAATCACTATTTTGTTCAGTGTTCTAAGGTTTATCGTCCGGTGATCTCTCGCAATTCCAATCCCGGCAACCGCACCTATAACAGCCTGAGATGAGGAAACAGGAACGCCTATTTGGGTAAATAAATGTAATGTCAAAGCCTCTGATAAGACCGATATTGTAGCTGAAAAGGGATCCAAAGGAACTATACCTTTGCCAACGGTGGTCATTGTTTTTTTGCTGTAGGTCATAACACCAAAGGCAATGCTAAAACCCCCTATCAAAGCTGCATAATGGCTGGAAATGAGCCCCGTCGCAACGTAAACGCCTGTAACATTGGCCACATTGTTTGCTCCCAAAGCATAAGCTCCGTAACTTCCGGTGACAACAATCCCCAGAAAAAATAGAGTGTTCAGAGCCTTCACAGATTTTACTTGATTTATCAAAAACCTTCTAAAAAATTTGAAAAGAATCACGGAAAAAAATATTCCCCCGATGGGGGTAAGAATCCAACATATAACAATTTTATATAACTTGGAAAAATCTGGATTGCCCTGGAATATTGCAACTCCCATTATAGCGCCTATTATTGCTTGAGAAGTGGATGCCGGCAGCGCATAATAGGTTAAAACAGCCATGGTCAATCCAGCCGACAACAGGCACACAAAAGAATAGAAAGAAGAAAGACTGGTCAAACTCGATATTGTGCCGATACATTTTGTTCCCTCAAGAATAGAGCCCAAGATGACAAACAACGAAGTTAGCACAATAGCGGTTTTATACTTTATCACCCCACTAGCAACACCGGTTCCAAAAATGTTGGCTGAATCATTGGCACCCAACCCCCATCCCATAAAGATTCCCGCAAGAAGATAAAGTTTTTGAGCCATCATCTCATCTCAGACTTATGTGGATTAAGGACAAAACATCGGCAGCATCTTCCATTAAATCACTCACAAATGCCAGAGATCTGAGAAATTCAGAAATCCAATGGCCTTCCCAATAACTATTGACCGCAACATCAAAGGTATTTATGCGGATTTGATGGTCTATCTCATCAATGCGCTTTTCATAAACCCTTATAGCGAGTATTTTTTCCCTGATGTCTTCTCCTCTGATAAAGGCCTCAAAGGTAATAGTAAGAAGATCAGACATTTGACAGTTCATATCTGCTACTGAAATTATGTCGTCCAAAAGCACCTGAGGCAAGGAAACAAGTTCATAATAACGGGCAACATCCTCCACTACATCCATAGCTTCGTCAGATAGCTC
>JALXAE010000178.1 GCA_026992355.1 Syntrophobacterales bacterium
TATGTAATTATGAAGCCTGACAATAGGATGCTGAATTTCTTCGTCAGTTTGATGCTTGAATCCGCCTGTTTTCCAAAAAAGGAATACAAGCAACGATCCTCCAATCAAAGCGACCGCCACATCTGTAGAATCAATCGAAAACAACCTCTTCCGCAGTTCAGATAAGATAATATTTTCTGGTGCTGCGAACCCTACCCACAGGTCGTCCTTTCCCTTGAAAAGTGGTAGCAAGGATGCGATCCATCTTTTTCCTTCAAGATTAACGGAAATAAATTTTTCCACAGGTTGCTTTTCCTCTTTCCATTTTTCCACAATATGTGAAAGCAACTTTGTATTAAAGGATGAACTCCTTTCTACCCCAAGAAAATCCATTTCTCTGCTAGTGATGTAGTATCTTTTACGAGCGTTTAAGAGAAACAGTACCCCGTGCGTCTTATTTTCTGAGAGTGCGAGTATCTCCTGAACCTTGGCAAGGGGAATATCAAGAGCACAAACCATGAAGCCTGGCTTGTTCCCACCCTTTGCCCAGGAAACAGATGCAGTTACACCACGCTCTTTTGATCCGTAAAATTGATACATGGGCGACCAGTGTATATTCCTATCTGATGTCGGTTTTCTAAACCATGGTTGTTTGCGGGGATCGTAGTCCGAGTTTTCTTCCCATTCTTTGAGCGGAACATTTGGGCTTTTCCACTGATGGAAAACCATCTTGCTTCCTTGGGGTAAAACTTTTGTTCTGCGGGTAATCCAAGCACCGTTATTTCTGTACAAAAAATATTCGTTTCCCTTTTCGTCTGCCAGAATTACAACGCTAAACGACTTGTTACTAACGAGAAAGGGCATAAATTTTCTGTTGAGAGCCGGTGTATCTCCAAGCGTGAGGTTGCCGTTTCTTCCCAGGTCATAAATAAACGATAACTTGCTGTTAACATCGTTAAAAAAGTCCCTAAGTTTTTCCACCTCATCTTGATTTGTCTCGGTTATAATTAAGACAGCAAAATGATCCTGTGCTCTGAAATATTGGTAAAACTTCATTCCGAGTAGAATGACCAGGAACCCGATAAGCAGTAGACTTAGCGATGCTATAGTTCTAATTCTTTTTTTCTCTTTTTTATCCTTTCTTTTTGGCATTAGTCTTTACCTTTTAAAAATCATGCTTAAATCGTGTTTATTCAATAGCCACCGACATTAGGGCAAAAAACAAGTCCTGAGTGCTAGTCAAGCCTAACCCTAGCTTCATCAAATATGTTGCTTTTATTTCTCTTAGCCCTTGATTCTAGTTTTTAAGTCAGCATCGTGTCAATATTGCCGGTTGAATAGTGTTGGTAACACATTAATTGTCCGGTTTTGGGTTGTAGCGATGGCTGAAGTGGAGGTGTTTTTTTATATGCCATCAGTATTACTCCACGTTGGATGTGCTTAATAAGGGGGCGCCGAGAATGGGCCCGCCATGTAGCCCGTCGGAGGCACTTGTCAAGAATATTGTGTCTGTTGGAGGAATTTGGAATTGAACATTGTCTGAGTTCGTAGATGGTTTCTTTTACGGCCGGCATGGTTTTTTTCCATTTGCCCTTGCTTATTCTATCAATAGTTACGAATATGGCCACTTCAGTGGTTTTTATTGACTGGAAATATCCTCCGCAGTTTAAGTTGAGCATTTCGAGCTTGTTGTTTAAGTTTTCCACTATGGCGTCTTACAGGCTCTGGATACTAAAGGAAAGAGAGGTAAAGTTCTTTTTTGCTGGAGAGGGCTTTTATGTAGATAGGGTATTTTGAATGGAGGTGTTTACACAGTTCCTCAGACCTTATCAAGGCATTATCATAGTCATTTTCGAGCCTGATTCTGGTCAGTTCCTGGTTGAATATCTTTGCATCGTGCTTGGACATATTTCTTCTGACATTTCTTTGTAAACGGACAAAACAAAGCTGGTGATCTGTTCCAGGCAAAAGGGATTTTACAGCTTGTTGAAGTCCCGGGAAATCATCCGAGACCAGTATCATAACTTTTTTCATACCCCGATGTATCATGTCATTTAGAATCTGGAGCCATCCACCCCTGCTTTCTGAACCGTAAAGGACATAATAGCCAAAGAGACTCTTCTTGCCCTCCATATCTATGCCAATGCAGCTGTAAATAACAGCTTTTCTTACTCTTTTGGTCTCCTCATCCTTTATCTGACAGTTATAAGCATCAATAAAAAGAGCAAATACTTCCTCCGGAAGTTCCCTGCTTCGAAGTTCTCGAGCTTTCCGGTAAAGCTCATCCTTAAGCTCATCTATCTGCTGAGGCGAATAGGGCAAGTTAAGAGATCGAAGCAAGGCCTTGAGTCTTGATGGGGAATAGCTCTGTAAGATCAGGTTTAATAATGAAATCCTGAAAAGCTCCATCAGCCCTTTTCCAGTGTTCAGGAAAAATCGCCGGTTTAAATAATCCATTCCTATTTCTGGGAACACTCAAATCCAGATTCCATAGACTGGCTAGAGATCTCGTATAATACCCATTTACCTTATTGCCATCAGACACCTTCTGATTCCTGAGAAAAAACTCCATTTCTTTTTGCATAATCCAATTAAGAAGAACTTCTGTTACCTGCTTCAAACCCTCTTCCGTCAAAACAAGCTTTCTCAATTCCTCCAAAAGCCTATTTACATCTGAGTTCTTCATTGGTACATCTACCTCCATACAAAATATCCTTTTTACCCTCTATAATCCAACAAACTAAAACAACCGATAAAAAGACACAATTTCTTGTATACTCCCTGGTAGTTTCTGACAGGGAGTAAATAGGGCTACCACACAAAAAACCCTTCTTTTTTTCGCGATAGAGTGAAAAAAAAATGAAAAGATGTGAGGTAAAGAAATGCAGTAACGATGAGCATTTAGAGGATGTTTGGGAAAGTTTTTGGAGTAATGATACATCAGTAGGGGGTGGAGATGACGGGATTCGAACCCGTGACCTCAGCCTTGCGAAGGCTGCGCTCTCCCACCTGAGCTACATCCCCCTAATTGCTTTCTACTTATAAATACCAACTATACGATGTCAACAAAATCTTTTTCCACAGTTGTAAGTCTTTTCAAAAAAACACTGAAAATTTTTATTGTAAATTGACCCAAGTTTTCGCATGAAAAATGACCCACCAGTGTTAAAGAGTCCCCCTATCATAGAGATAGGAAGGGATAGAGGTGATAAGCATGGAAGACTGGGTAACCATCAGAAACTTGAAGAAAAAACGTCCTGATTTGGGCAAGAGGAAAATCGCTGAGTTATTGGGCGTATCCAGGAACACGGTAAGGCGGGCTTTGAGGTTAATAATACTCTAAGACGTACATTCCGTATCATCACCTTGAATCTTTTCTATAGCATGCTTTAAAGCCGGGGATATTACTCTATAATTTTCTACAGCACCTTTTGGACTACCTGGCAAATTAACTATGAGTGTGGTTCCTCTTATACCAGCAACAGCTCGGGAAATCATAGCATGAGGAGTAATCTTCAAGCTCTCCATCCTCATAGCTTCAGCCATCCCAGGAATTTCCCTTTCTATTACCTCTTTGGTTGCTTCTGGTGTAACATCTCTTGGACTTACCCCAGTACCTCCATTTGTTAAAATCAGATCGCAGGTGCGATTTTCGCACAAATAAGTCAAGGTATTGATTATGGTCGTCAAGTCGTCAGGAATGACAGTGTAATAAACAACATTAAACCCCTCTTGCTCCAAAAGTTCTTTAAGACACTGTCCAGTCTTATCGTTCCTCTTCCCTTCAGAACACCTGTCGCTCACAGTAATAATGGCTGCCCTAAAATTCTTATCCGTACTACTCCCCATGAATGCCTCCAAAAAAACAAGCGCGCCATTATGAGAAATGACGCGCTCTATATCTAAGATTTTTTATTTCAAGTTTTTTTATTTGCCCTCCTTTTCAGCTCGGGATTCTTCAATTATTTTTTCCTGAAGCTGAGCAGGAACCTCTTCATAGTGATCAAACTTCATGACGAACATTCCTCGCCCTGCTGTCATTGAACGGAGATCTGGAGCGTACCTTAAAACTTCGGCAAGAGGTACATGGGCTTTGATAATCTGTTTCTTACCCTTGCTCTCCATACCAAGGACCTTGCCTCTTCTGCCGTTCAAATCACCAATTACATCCCCCATACAATCATCCGGCACAGTGATTTCCATATACATGATGGGTTCCAGAAGAGTTGGCTTTGCTTCCGCAGCAGCCTTTTTGAAAGCCATTGAGCCTGCAATTTTAAAGGCGAGTTCTGAAGAGTCAACAGAATGGTACGAGCCATCAACGAGTTCCACCTTGAAGTCAACCACCGGATATCCAGCAAGTATCCCTTCCTGGGCTGCTTCCACAATGCCCTTTTCCACTGCCGGAATAAACTGTTTGGGTATTACGCCACCAACTATTTTATCCACAAACTGAAATCCTTCGCCCCTTGGAAGAGGCTCTAGTTCAATCCAGCAATCACCATACTGTCCCCTACCGCCGGTCTGCTTTTTATACTTACCTTGAACCCGGGCCTTTCCTTTAACTGTCTCTTTGTAAGGAACCTTTGGAAGCCTAAGATTCACTTCCACCCCGAATTTTCTCTGGAGCTTATCCACTGTCGCTTCAATATGAATCTCCCCCATGCCCGACAAAATCATTTCTTTCGTTTCGTCGTTTCTTTCCAACTTAAGAGCAACATCCTCTTCCATTAACCTTGCAAGAGACGAAAAGATCTTCTCTTCATCTCCCCGACTTTTAGGTTCCACTGCCAGAGAATAAACAACCGGTGGAAGCGGAAGCATTTCGAAAATAATTGGATTCTTCTCATCACACAGGGTATCGCCTGTAACTGTTTCTTTTAATTTAGCAACAGCTACTATGGCGCCAGGGCCTGCCTGCTCAATTGACTTCTGAGCTTTCCCTTGAAGAATTAAAAGGTTACCAAAACGCTCCTTGACCTTTTTGTTAGCATTAAACACTGTAGAATCAGGACTAAGTGTGCCTGAAAAAATGCGCATGATGGTTAACCGGCCAGCGTAAGGATCGCTGAGTGTTTTGATCACAAGAGCACTAAAAGGCTCATCAGGAAGGGGTTTCCTTTCAATTTCGTTACCGTCAAAGTCTTTGCCTTTTCTGGAACCTCTATCTGAAGGTGACGGAAAATACTTCTGGATCATATCCAAAAACTGTGCAATTCCTTTGTTGGCCACCCCGGAACCGCAGGCGATAGGCACAAGCTTGTGATTGACGACAGCCTGCTTAATTCCTGTCTCGATTTCTTCTGGAGTTAGTTCTTCTCCTTCAAGATATTTTTCCAATAGCTCATCGTCGGCTTCGGCTACCCGCTCAATTATCTGTTCTCTATACTGCTCCACTTGATCTACCAATTCATCAGGGACATCCGTTGTTTCAAATTTGCCTGTCTCATCCTCCGAATAAACAAAAGCTTTTTGATGCAAGATGTCCACAACTCCCTTAAAATCTTCTCCGCTTCCTATTGGAATCAAGAATGGAACACATACATCACCGAAATTACTCTGTATATCCTCTACTGTCTGCTGAAAATCAGCTCTCTCCCTGTCAATTTTGCTGACAAAAACGAATCTGGGATGTTCCAAGGCATCAGCAATTTCCCATACCTTTTCGGTTTGTACCTTTACACCATCAACAGCATCAACCAGAACAATAATTCCATCTGCACCATGGAGAGCGGTCTGGGTTTCCGCGATAAAATTAAAATCGCCAGGCGTGTCAATCAAATTAAAAGTGTGCTTATTCCACTCAAAGGTATAAAAGGACGTGCTAATAGTAATCTTGCGTTTAACTTCCTCCGGCTCAAAATCCAACACGGAGTTTCCCTGGTCGACCTTGTTCAACCGAGTGGTTGAGCCGGACGTAAAAAGCATGGCTTCTCCAAGTGATGTTTTTCCGGCTCCCGCATGAGCAACCAGCGCAAATGTTCTTATCTTTCCAAAATCGTCTTTCATTGTGCTCCCCACCCTTCGTCTTTTTGAAGAATCCCAAAATACAGAATTAACTGAACAGGTATGAGAAAATAGAGGATTATGCTCAATTTAGTCAAGGTATTTTAAGCTGAAATAGAAAATTACATGAATCTTGGGGTTTTAATTAAAAATTCTTATGTTTATGATTTTATCTGCTATGGCAAAGTTACACAGAACAGGCGAGCAGATGGAATTCTCCCATCCGCTCGAAAAAACCTCTCAATTATGAGCTCAATTTAATGCATAGTTCAGCTACTCGCTTCCCGAGTTTTCTAGCATTGTCCGCTGTTTTTTCATCAGGTGCTCCAACACAGGCAACACCGTAATGTCCCGTTGCGTCCATGGGGTCTCCAACTATAATCATGCCGTAAATTAACATACACTGAATAATAGATATCATAGTGGTTTCTTTTCCACCTGTGGGATCTCCGGAAGTGGTAAATGCAGCTCCCACCTTGTTCTCCATTTTCTTTCTTATTCCTACAAAATCATCGAATATTTTCTTGAGTTCCGCAGCCATTACACCAAAATAGACAGGAGAACCGGCTATAATACCGGCCGCTTCAAGAAAATCCTCTTTGGTGACTTCTTTGGTGCTTTTGAGAACGGCTTCAACACCCGACACCTTATTCACGCCTTCGGCAATAAATTCAGCTAATCTCCGTGTATTACCCCCTCTGGAATAGTACAAAACCAACACCTTCATAACTCGCATACCTCCTTTGTGGGTTCATGTCTGTAAGACAGTTCCCTGCCAATTCGTTCTTGATGCATCCACTGTCCAAATAGTTTACCATCAGCTATCAGACTTTCAAGAAATCGCTTCACAAAATCAGGAATGGGTTTGGTTTTTTTACCTGCCCACTTTGATCCTGGAAGAGGCATAAACGTATGAGCATGAATTCGTGCTCCCATTTCTATCAGAGTTTTTATCAAGTTCAGCGACTGAATGGCATCTTCAGGTTGTTCATGGGGTAAGCCAAAAATGAAATCAACGGAAGGCCTAAAATTATTTTCAAGAAGAATCTGACAGGCATTAATAACATCTTCAACAGTATGACCACGATTCATGATATCAAGCATTCTTTGACTTCCACTCTGAGCACCAACGACCACTTGTTTATTGTTGCAAAACTCCTTCATTATTCTGACTGTATCCCTCGTTACAAATTCCGGTCGAACTTCAGAAGGAAAACTTCCAAAAAAAATCCTGCCGGAGGACGGGAGTAGCTCCCGAATGTTATTTAGAAGTGCATACAGACTGGCTGTGTCAGGTTCTCTGCCATTCTTCGATCCATATCCGAGAGCATTAGGTGTTATGAATCTAATATCTGCTCTGTTGTGCTTTACCATGAAGTTAACCGCCTCTAAAATTACATCTAGCTTTTTGTGCCTTACCCTTGCACCCTTTATCAATGGCGTTTCACAATATTTGCATTTAAAGGGACATCCCCTGGTAATTTCTATCGGCCCAAAGCGATATGGATTTCTGGGAAAGGGAAATAATGTTTCCCAACAACCAGAAAGACGTGCAGTCCCTTTCGACAGTTTGCCCTGTTTATAATAGTAAATATTCTCCGGTATGTGTTTAACGTTTCCAGTTCGTAAGAAACGCACGAATTCAACAATGGAAAATTCGCCTTCACCAACACATACAAAGTCAGCCCCACGGCGCAGGACATGCTTCACGGCACCAGTTGGATGAGGTCCTCCGGCAAGAATTATGATCCTTTTCGCTCCACTGTACCTTGCCCTTAACAATTGCCATTCTTCTGCCACATTCTTCCACATGGGGGTTGCAAAGGAGTAAGCAAGTATTGGTACACTTTCGGGTGAACCAACAGCATTAGTGAAATTAACCCTGAAAAACTCTTCTTCTGGATGAGAAAAAAATTCTATTCGTACAGAAGGCTGCACAAGTTGTTCCAGAGCAGCTAAAAGAGCCAGCACACTGTATCTGTTATCTTTAAACAATCTGAAGAAAATATTAATCTCCATGTTCTTCGCTGCCTAAATACCATTTTCGCTATTTTTACAAACTTATACTCAGTCCAACAACTCAGGCACCATTGACATTAAGCAATAATACTGAAATGGTAAACAGGCGACAGTTTTTTGTAACCGAAGCTCTTTAGGAGGACAAAACTAATGATGATTCTTGCGTTCTTTGTTGCCGTTGTCGCCGGAATTTTTGGTCTGGTATGGGGAGCTGATAAGTTCATCGAAGGGGCAGTGCAACTTTCTAGAAAGTTTGCTATCTCCCCACTCATTGTTGGACTTACAGTAGTTTCTTTTGGCACTTCCCTCCCAGAACTAATAACCACTCTTACCGCAAACCTAACCGGCCACCCCTCAGTCGCAATTGGAAACGTAGTGGGTAGTAACATCGCTAATATTTGCCTAATCCTGGGAACAGCAGCCCTTTTCAAGCCACTTACGACAAGCGCGTCCATGATGAAGCGCGAATATCCATTTTTGGTGGTTATTTCGGTTATAATATGGCTCATGTCCTTTAATGGATGGTTTGGCCGAGGTGATGGCTTCCTGTTGTGCTCTGGCCTGATAGGCTTTTTGTTGTGGATGGCGAAAAGTGCTAAAGACTCAGACATTGCCAGGTCTCTGGTAAAGGATGTGCCAAATGCACCAAACCTTTCAACTCAACATATCTTTCTGTACCTGACTGTGGGTTTAATTATTTTGACAGCAGGAAGTCGTTCACTGGTATGGGGAGGCGTTGGAATAGCCAGGTGGCTTGGAGTAGATGAATTGATAATTGGGCTTTCTCTTGTGGCCATAGGCACAAGCCTTCCGGAACTTGCCGCCTCCATCGCTGGGGTCATAAAAAAGGAACATGACATCGCCGTGGGAAACGTAATAGGTTCAAACATTTTCAACACCCTGGCTATTCTGGGTATCCCTTCCGTTATAAGGCCCCTATACGTAACAAAAAATGCTATTGTAAGAGACATCCCAATCATGCTCCTGATTACTCTGGTGCTTTGGCCTATCGCAAAACCAAAAGCAAACAACGATGGAAAAATCAGCAGAAAAGAAGCTATTTTATTGCTAGGAATCTATGTTGCGTACATCTTTTTTATTTTCCTCAGAGAAAAAAGCAAAATAGGGTAAAAAATGAAGAAAATTATTAACTTATTCCTTTCCAGGGATAAAATATATTTTCGCAACAAAATCCATAGCGGAGATTAAAAGTCACCAGATGAATTCGAAAGTGGGAGTAGCAGAAACAGAAAGGCTTATCAGCAAAAAACCGAGGCATTTGAATGTAGAATAAAGGTTTTCAGATTATTCCAATAGACGGTTAAGAGTGCTGCTGAATTTAGTTATTAACAGCGATTACACATAGGGGTGAGATGATCAAGGAATACGATGTAATAGTAGTTGGAGCAGGTCATGCAGGGTGTGAAGCAGCTCTCGCTTCTGCGCGCCTTGGGTGTCGTACCCTTGTCTTATCTATCTTTCTTGATACTGTTGCCCATATGCCATGTTCTCCTTCTGTCGGTGGTATTGGAAAAGGTCACCTAGTTAAGGAAATTGATGCCCTGGGTGGCTTTATGGCTCGTGTTACCGACAAAACAGCCATTCAGTTCAGAATACTGAATACCAAAAAAGGTCCCGCTGTAAGGGGCACAAGAACTCAAAATGATAAAGTCCGTTACCGAACCCTCATGAAACATGTTCTGGAACAAACCGCGAACCTTGACTTAAAACAGGCTCTAGTTGAAAGGCTAGTGGTAGAAGACGGCAAGATAAAGGGAGTAATAGATGAAATAGGAAATTTTTATGGAGCTAAAGGAGTTGTTCTGGCAACAGGGACGTTTCTGCATGGTCTTATTCACATTGGACCCAAGCAGATTCCATCAGGCAGGGCTGGTGAATTTCCTTCCAACACCCTTGCCGATCAGCTAAAAGAACTAGGTTTCGAATTAGGTCGAATGAAAACTGGAACCCCTGCCCGCCTTCACAGAAGTAGCATTGACTTTTCTGTCTTTGATGAACAGAAGGGAGACGAAAACCCACAGCCATTTTCTCTTTTTACAGACAAGATAGAACTTCCCCAAATATCATGTTACATAGGAAAAACTACAAAAGAGACTCATAGAATTGTGAGAGATAATATAACCTTTTCCCCTCTCTACAATGGAACCATAAAGGGGATTTCTGCAAGGTATTGTCCCTCTCTTGAGGATAAGATTATGAAATTTCCCCATAAAGAATTTCACCAGATAATCCTTGAGCCAGAAGGGATAGACACGGAAGAGATTTACGCGAGTGGCACTGGAAATTCCTTGCCCTATGAAATTCAGTTAAAGATTGTGCATTCTATTCCCGGATTAGAAGAAGCAGAAATAATGAGGCCTGCTTATGCCATTGAATACGACTTTGTGCAACCGACTCAGCTAAAATTAACTCTGGAAACAAAACTCGTTGAAGGACTATATCTTGCAGGACAGATAAACGGTACTTCAGGTTATGAGGAGGCAGCAGCACAGGGTATGTGGGCTGGCATAAATGCTGCCTTGAAAGTTCAGAAAAGACCACCTTTCGTATTGGACCGATCAGAAGCATATATGGCTGTTTTGGTTGACGATCTGGTTACACGGGGAACCAACGAACCTTATCGTATGTTTACATCCAGAGCTGAATACAGGCTTTTGCTAAGAGAAGATAACGCAGATCTTAGACTTCTGGAAAAAGGGTATGAACTGGGTTTGCACGATAAGGACACCTATCTGGAGCTCCTCGAAAGAAAGAAAGCCATAGAGGCTGAAATCAGACGGCTTAAAAGAACGGTTTTTCGCCCGGGCAAAAAGATAAACGATTTTCTCAAAAGTAAAAAATCTGCTCCCATAGTTGAACCGACCAACCTCGATAAGCTTCTTAAAAGGCCTGAGTTGAGCTATGAAGATATAGAAGCTTTAGCTCCCCCAGAAAATTATCTTCCCGACAGGGTAAAACAACAGGTTGAAATAATCTGTAAATACGAAGGATATATAAAACGCCAAGAAGCCGAAGTTAAAAAATTTAAAAACCTTGAAAAAATTCTCATACCCGATGATTTCCCCTATGACGATATTCCCGGTTTGTCCAATGAAATACGAGAAAAACTGAAGTCCATACGCCCAGAGTCCCTTGGTCAGGCTTCTCGTATTCCAGGTATGACTCCGGCTGCACTTTCGATACTAATGGTTCACCTAAAGAAGAAGAGATAAATTTTTATTTTGCCAGCCTAATTTTTTTGTTATATGTATGAATGAATAACCATTCATTATTTGAAGATACAAAAAATCTTGCAATATAAGCAAAAATTTAATTAGTTTACTCTGCTTGTGGAAGTGGCAAGTTGAAAATATTAGTCAACAAAAGGAGGATGGGGAAGTGAACATTGTTGTTTTGCTCAAACAAACACCGGACACCGAATCAGTAATTCGGATTGCAGAAGATGGACGCTCGATCAACACTCAGGACATCAAATGGATTATTAATCCTTACGATGAATTTGCTGTTGAAGCAGCATTGAGGCTTAAAGAGCAACACGGTGGTACTGTCACTATCGTTAGCTGGGGTCCTCAGAGAGTAGTTGAGTCCATCAGAACAGCTATGGCAATGGGAGCGGATAAGGGAGTTTTAATTGACGACGAGGCGCTCTATGAAAGTGACAGTCTTGGAGTAGCAAAGGCACTCACTGCTGCCGTCAAAGAGATTGATCCTGACATTGTGCTATGCGGTCACAGGGCTGTTGATTACGATCACAATCAGAGGGGCCCGATGGTGGCAGAAATGCTGGGCTGGCCTCACCTACCACTGGCTGTATCCCTGGAATGCGATGGCACTACAGTAAAGATTGAACGTCCGGTAGAAGGCGGCAAAATGATTCTTGAATCTTCACTGCCTGCGGTGGTTACCATGGGAGGATCTCACGCAGTCTGGAATCCCAGATATGCCAGCCTTCCCGGAATCATGAAGGCCAAGAAAAAACCTCTTGAAGTCAAAAAACTGGCTGATTTGGGTCTTGACCCGTCCGAATGCGGTGAGGAAGCTGCAAAGATACGTCTGGTATCACTCGAAATGCCCCCAGAAAGAAAACCGGGACGTATCATTAACGGTAATCTTGACACTGAAGGTAAGGCTAAAGAGCTGGTTAGGGCTTTGCGAGAGGAGGCGAAGGTTATCTAAGGTAGGTTTGTTGATATTAGGAAAAAAATATCATGGAGGATGAGGAGATAAAAATGGCTGATTCGGTATGTATTGTAGCTGAATTTAGAGATGGAGCTTTCAGAAAGGTTTCCTATGAGATAGCCAGTGAAGGGCGCCGTATTGCAGATGCTATGGGTCTGAAGCTTTACGGAATTGCTATAGGCTCGGGAGTAAGTGATAAGGCCCAAGAGCTTGCTAAATATGGGGTGGAAAAAGTTTTCGTAGCAGACAATCCTGTCTTTGAACACTATATTGCGGAAACCTATGTTCCTGCCGTTGCAGAAATGATTAACCAGTGCAATCCGTCGGTGATTCTACTTCCTGCTTCAATGAACGGTAAGGATCTGTCTGCTCGACTTGCTGCACGGCTGGAAACAGGTCTCGCACAGGATTCCACCGAAATTTCCGTAGAAGATGGCAAGATAAAGGCTAAAAGGCCCTTGTTTGGGGGGAAATGCCTTGGCTGGTATGAATGGGCAGACGATGCTTTGGTCATGATTTCCTGCAGACCAAATGTCATGAGTTGTCTTGAACCAGACGAAAGCAAACAGGCTGAAATTGTTACCGTAGATGTAGATGTTCCAGAACCAAGATCTAAAGTAGTTTCGGTTGACATGGATACATCTGGGAAGATCGAGCTTACGGAGGCAGAAATAATTGTTTCAGGCGGCAGAGGCATGAAAGGACCGGAAAACTTTGCAATGCTGGAAGAACTTGCCCAACTTCTGGGTGCCGCCGTTGGAGCTTCCCGTGCTGCCGTTGATGCGGGCTGGAGACCACATTCTGACCAAGTTGGCCAGACTGGAAAGGTGGTCACACCCAACCTTTACATAGCTGTAGGAATTTCGGGAGCTATCCAGCATCTAGCCGGTATGGGCTCATCAAAATACATTGTGGCAGTAAACAAAGATCCTGATGCCCCCATATTCAGCAAGGCTGATTACGGAGTAGTTGAAGACCTTTTTAAATTTATCCCGGTGTTTACTGAAGAGGTCAGGAAACTCAAGAGTGCGGAATAGTTCTACCTCTGCTCGGGGCTTCGAGCAGACTGCTCGAAGCCCTTTTTATATATTCTGCAACAGGAGGCTAAGGAAAAATGACCATGGAGAGTGCCTGGCTGCAACATTATGATAAAGATGTTCCCCGCCATTTAGATTATCCCGGTGAACCACTCCCGCTAATTTTGAAAAAAAATCTGGCACGGTGGGCTCATAGACCGGCAACTCAGTTTTATGGCGCTACTCTAAGCTATGGGGAATTGTGGCGAAAAATTACACGATTTGCCGAGGTTTTAAGAAAATTAGGAATTCAGAAAGGCGATAGATTTGCCATTATGCTTCCAAATTGCCCTCAAAATATCATAGCTCACTATGCTACTCTTTGGTTAGGAGGAATTGTCGTAAATACAAATCCTATGTACGTAGAGCGAGAAATAGAGCATCAATGGCAGGATGCAGGTGTAAAAGGAGCCATAGTCCTTGATCATCTCTTCCCAAAAGTCCAACCCATTCTTGAAAAAACAGGAGTAGAATTTCTGATTGTGACCAGCCTCAAGGATGCACTACCCTTCCCATTATCAATTCTTTACCCGCTAAAGGCAAAAAAACAAAAACTTTTTACCAATGTACCTTATAATGACCACATCTTATCCTACAACCATTTGCTGAAATCTACACCTCCTACAGAAGTAGAATGTCCGGTGAGTTTAGACGATATTGCTTTGCTCCAGTATACTGGTGGTACCACCGGAGTAGCCAAAGGCGTAATGCTTACACATAGAAATATTCTGGCAAATGTTGTCCAAATATCAGCGTGGTTTTCTGATCTTGAATGGGGAAAAGAACGCATAGTTGGAATTCTCCCACTATTCCATGTTTTTGGAATGACAACCTGTATGAATTGGCCATTGTATACCGGAAGTTGTGTGCTCTTAATACCACGTTTTGAAGTAAATGAGTTTTTAAAGCTGATACACAAATTCAAACCGACTTTATTTCCCGGTGTACCAACGATTTATGTTGCCGTCGTAAATCACCCTAACATTGAAAAGTTCGACCTTTCTTCCGTAAAATTCTGTATAACTGGCTCCGCACCGATGCCCGTTGAAATACTAAAGAAGTTTGAGAAGTTAACTGGAAGCACTATAGTGGAAGGGTTTGGTCTTACTGAATCTAGCCCCGTCACCCACTGTAATCCACTCAAAGGATTGAGAAAGATCGGTTCCATCGGAATTCCTGTTCCTGATACAGATTGCAAAATAATGGATTTAGAAACGGGAACGAAGGAGCTTCCACCAGGAGAGGTTGGAGAACTTGTTGTTCGCGGGCCACAGGTAATGTTAGGCTACTGGAATCGTAAAGAAGAAACAGAACAAACCCTGAAAGACGGCTGGCTTTATACGGGCGACATTGCCCGCATGGATGAAGACGGGTACGCTTACATTGTGGATCGTAAGAAAGACATGATTATAGCCGGAGGCTACAATATTTACCCAAGGGAAATAGATGAAGTTCTTTACAGCCACCCCAAGATAATGGATGCAGTAACTGTTGGAGTTCCAGATCCATACAGGGGAGAAACAGTCAAAGTATTTATTGTTCCCAAACCGGGCGAAAGTCTAACCAAGGAGGAAGTAATAGATTTTTGTAAGGAAAGACTTGCTGCATACAAAGTTCCTAAATTGGTTGAATTCAGGGATAGTTTACCCAAAACTGCTGTAGGAAAAATTCTTAGAAAAGACTTAAAGCAGGAAGAGATAGAAAAAGCAAAGAAAGAAAATTGATTCACGGGGTTTTCCCCCAAGTCCCTTTAAATGCCTTCCCAAAATCTGGCAAACTTTTTGTTTTCTTGGATGGGGTTGTTATGAACTGGAAGCTTTTTGTTACCACTTTTCTAACAATCTTTCTGGCAGAACTGGGGGATAAAACTCAGCTAGCAACCTTTAGCTTTGCAGCCGGTACAAAATACAAACTCACAATATTCTTTGCGGCATCATGCGCTTTAATTCTCACCTCGGCAATAGGTGTGCTACTGGCAGGCCAAATTCAAAAGCTAGTATCCCCCAAAGCCCTCAAGGTTCTGTCTGGAGGAATCTTTATTGTTATCGGACTGTGGATAATTATCAGGTGTAATTCTCAGTAATTAATACTATCAGATGACTTTACACCTTCTTAGTAAAGTGACATTACATTGCTTATGTAATGTCATTTTATCCGTGCTAATGAATAACTTTTAATTTTTTTTGGTAGATTACATATATTTTCACTTGCTTTGTCTTCTGCCTTGTGGTAGCTTAGCTTACGAATGGGAAAGGGATAATTCCAGGTTATCTCTCCAGAAGACATTTTAAAGTCAAAAGGGGCGGCTTTTTATTAAGGCCAATAAGAGGAGGGATCGAAATGAAAAAACTGGGGCATTTATCATCGCTTTTGTTGTTATGCGGGGTACTATGCATTGCACCACCTGCTACTGCCAAAATGGGTACTGGTAAGGTAATAGCCAAGAGTTCAGATGTGGATATAAAGATTTTTGGCAGTATGCATACCTATCCGACCTATGTTTCTAACCCGGACTTCAACAAAGGTGACACCAAGTATGACTTTGTCCTTGATGAGAGTGGTTTTCAATCGGAGTACAACATAAGAAATGAAGCTCGACTGGGGTTTTCGGGTGGAGGTGAAAACTGGCATTTCTTAATGATATTGGAAGCTGATTTCACATACAACAAGCAAAATGGAGATCGCGGAGCTGACAAAACAGATCCTTTAGACAGTGGAATGACTGGTGAGGACTTCGGGATAGAAAAATTAGAATTCACGTATAACTTTGGTCCTTTCACTTTGGAAACAGGCTGGCAGACCAAGTTTTTAGATCTTAAAACCGGTGGCCTGCTTTATGGAGATGATCATCCATTTATTGGAATCAAAGGTAAATACAACGACATTAGCTGGGAGATTCTCTCTCTCTACATCTTTGATGAAATAAAGAATCTTGAACACGGAAAGGTCAACGGGCCTCTCGATGCCGATTCTCTGGACTGGAGAGCCTATACTGCAAAGGTGATTGTTCCCTTTCAGGGTATCAATGTTAGTCCGTTTTATGCTTTCAGCGATAACGCAGCCCATTCTGCCCGAGTTCATTACTTAGGTGCAGAAGCTTATGGTAAGGTGGGAATGGTAATTCCAAGGGCTGAATTTGTATACGCCGTTGGAGATCAAGGAAGAGACGTAGGATCTGATTATGACATAAGTGCTTTTGCGGCTTTTGCATCTCTTGAATTTGACTTGTCGCCCTATTTCAAGCCATATATTGGTGGTTATTTCATAAGTGGTGACGATGATGCCAATGATAATGACATAGATGCATTTAATCCTATCACCAACATTTCCAGATATACTCCAACTTTTGGCATGGAGAATGCCTTCATTTATAAGTATGTCCCTGTACTCGGTTCGCACCTGTACAGTAATGCTCCTGATCTGCTAGGCGGAGCGAAAACAGGCTACGGCGGAATTGGTGATACATCCAGTCGAAATAGCCCAGGTCTCGTATCCATAGGCGTTGGTGCCAAAGGAAACTATGGTAAATGGTATTATAAGGCTCAATTCCAATATTTCTGGTTTGATGAAACTGGAGCTCTTGAAGATTATTACAACGTTCCAGACATAGACAAAGATATGGGTATGGAATTTGATTTGCAGGTCGTCTACAAATTTGGTAAACATTTTTCTGTTGGTGATGTAATCTCCATATTTGATCCCGGTGATGGTATCCAGGACATATATGGGGATGATTATGACGAGACAGCCATCATGAATACAGTTGAGCTCAAATGGCAATTTTAGTTACAAAAGTTAATCGGTACTGACTGGTAAACCCCCTCCACAGCGAGGGGGTTTTTTATTAAATGTTGCTCTTCCCTCTGGAGGGCTATATGAAGCGCACCTTGCTGGTAACAATTATATTATTCTTTGTTTATCCCGTAATAGTTCTCGGTAGAGTGACTCCCACATCTTTTTTCACCAATCAATTCTCTACCTTTTTAACAAAACGATTTCCGTCTTCTTATAAAGTAGTAGGAAAAGTTTCGGAACGTCATGGCTCGAGGCTTGTATTTCCCAAAGGCAACCATGAATTAAGGCGAGGTGACGAGCTTTTAGCTCTCAAATATGAAAAAAACGTACCCCTTTATCTACTTCATCAGGCTTCTGTTATTCGAATTGAAGCCATCATGGGCAATAAAATACTAGCTCAGGAAATGGCCGTTATAGAAAGACCCGCAAAGGTTGGAGATCCTATTGTAATACCATCTTCTCCTGTTGTTTACTTGTATACAAACATTAAAAGAAAGGAGGTTTTCAAGCCCTACACTCAACTAATTAAAATGCTCCTTGCAAAAAATTTTGAAGTGGTTGAATTAGGAAAACCAGAATTGAAACCCAAAACCGATAGATATGGAATTTTAATTAAGCTAGAGGGCGAATCTGGATATTTAGCTTTACGGGTGCAATCCATATATTCCGGTGACACTTTATATTTCGACAGCACATCCTACGCAGGGCCTATCGCAACCGCTGCGCCATCAGGTGTTACAATCGTTTTACCAGACTGGTCTTCTCTTAGAATCGCCCGCTACGCACAAACTTTCGCATCCCAGGAAGCTATTGGAACAACGCCTAAACCGTTGCCAGAACCCGGGAAGCAAACAACGCCTAAAGCAACTAAAAGCTTCCTGCGGGTTGGAGAAATCCCAGAAACAAACCAATATAGGCTTAACGAAAAATTTAAGAGAATGGTAATTGCTGAAATTGACGGAGATAGAAAACCTGATTTTGTCTTTTTAAATGATGATTTCCTGGAAGTTTATAATTTTGAAAATGGTGTCTTTCAAAAAACAAGAAGATATGAGCTCTCCGGAGGCCCTTATGTGGCGCTGCATTTACACGCAATGGATATTACGGGAGATGGACAGGATGAACTATTCCTGACCTTAGGAAGACAAATAATGCTGGATGATTACCATGACACCATTCTCAGGTCTATGATTCTTACTTTCAAAAATGGAGCCTTTGAGGTTTTGGACGAAGATCTCCCATATTATCTGCGAGTCATAGAAGATAGGCAAGGCAATCTTGTAGCTCTTGCTCAGAATAAAGGAAATAAATCTCTCTATGATGGAGACATTATTAGAATTAAATGGAACAATGCTCTAGGAAAAATCATCGAGACTGGTGAGTATGCACCTGCCCATGATGTATATTCAATTTATCAGTTCAACCTTATACCTGACGACATTGATAGAATTGTCATCCTGGAGCCAACCAATGATTTACAAGTATATTACACACCTACCGAAGAACCGGAAGTTATTTCGGATAAAAATTTTGGTTTTTATGATGAAATTCCTTTTTTAATTAGCCCCAGGGAAGAAAAATTCATTGGTGGTTTTAACAAAAAATTATCTGAAACTGCTTACGCTCCAAGAAGATTTGTATTGAAACGTGAATACGACGATCAAATGTTTTTAATTCGCAAGGGCAGAACTAGGGTATCTGTAAGCACTTCTCTGGGCAATGTTTTAAAAACATCCCAGGGCGAAGATTCTCTCGTTGCAGTAAAATGGCTCAAAGGTCAAATTTTAGAAACATGGCAGAGTGAAAGTTTATCTAAGGATATTATAGATTTTGGCTTTGTAAAAATTGGCCAAGAAGACAAAATAGTATTGCTGGTAAGAGATAAGCAAGGTTACGCTATTGAAATAATAAAATAAAAAGCACAACAAGAATATATCAGTATGCCAGTCTACCTAAAGATCGCATAATTAGGGTAAACCCCATTCCGAGCATGCCCATGATGCCCATTCCGCAGGAAAAACCAGCAAGGAGGACAGGGGCATATTGTCGCCATTTTATGCCGTATTTCTTAATAAAATAGTGCCTTCCCAGCAAAGCCCCGATTACTTCTAGGAAAATGCCGTGAGGTGTTGTTTGCCCCAGACCTCTCGTAACACCATAAATCAACATTATTGGAAGATTCAACGCTGCGAGAATCCAGTATGTGACTAAACCCAGCCCTAGTCCCCAGAACATGTATGAAAGCTTAAAAGCCTGAAAAAAAGGAGAGTTTCCCTCTAACGTAGCGCTTTGTAACAACAACGTATTTAAAGCTTGTAAATGCCATAACTCCTGGGCATAGGGATACTGGTTAGAGGGAATGGGGGCAAGTCGCCATAGATATTGCGAAAAAAGCAGACTGGAAATCATAACAACCGGAAAGACAAATATTTCCGCTTTTATAATGCTTCTAAAGCTTGTTCCTGTGAGCTCTATTTCTCTGAATTTAACGGTAGCCTTTCCGTAATTATGAATAGGAATAGGCGCATACCATATTCCAATGCCATGATAACCAAAAAACTTCGAGGCCATTATAAAACTTGCTTCTCTTACCATTGGAAGGCTTACAAACTGGCCAGCAACCCCTTCCATCCTGGCGGATATATAGGAAATAATGGGCGTGTAAATAAATCCGTAAGCCACCAGAAAAATAATGGGAAAACCCGGAACCAAATAATTACAGAGAATAATATAAGCTGTAGTAGAGGCTATATATATACCAATGGCTATCCATATATTGAAATCACCTCTTCCAGGTGGAGGCGAAAACAGTTTTTTTAGTTTTTCTCTAAAAGAAATAGCCTTTGAACTCCGGAACATTGTCATAACGTGAATTATACCTGCTATCGCAATAGCCAGACCAAGTCCGATACCGAAACTCATGTAAAAGTCAAAATTATTGGCAAAGACCGTGTCCACAGTTTCCATTCCCTTGTGCCAGTGGAACAATATACCATGTTTGTAAAGAATAGGATTTGCTATAAGAGTTATAATAAAACCGATCAGGCCGCCGATAACTGCCCAGAAGGGTAAAACCATCCCCAGAAAAAGCAGACCCAGATCCAGTTGAATTCCCGTGGCAACTGCAGGCAAAAAATTTTCCGTATAATGGGTAAGTTCAATCCAGGGAATGGGAAGTATACGTATCGGCTCGGACAAAATCACACCAGAAGCAGAAGGCAGCAAAACATATAAAGCCCCAAAGGCAAGTCCTATCATCCCACCTATAGAAAAAACTCTCCATCTCCAGCTTGTTTCTTCCCTGTTTGCTGACTCGGTAAGAGCCATTGTCCCCAAAGCACCAACAGGTGCCATCGGGAATGGAAGCTTTTCAACATCCGATGTTAATCTGTACAGAGCGTACCCCAATCCAAAGTGATCAACAGCCTGTATTAATTCAAAGCCAACCATAAGAAGTATAGGAACAAGCCAATCCCGGTGGAAAAAAGACCTTTCAAGATAAGAGACAGAATCTGGAGGCGGGGCAACCCAATGGGGAATCAGGTGTGTTAAGCCAAGAACTCTGGCTGCTTCAGACTGAACCAAATACTGATTCCACAAAAGACCGGAAAAAGGGGATGAAAGAGCAGCACCAGCCATGTAATACAAAACAAAAATTTCCTGCTGCTTAAGTCTTGTGTATGCCCGTTTCGCAACTTCTGCAAACAAAATGATCGTAACCCATCGAGCCGCTGGTCCTATCCCGGTGCCAATTACGAGGTTCAAATACATGGAGCCGGGCATCATTACAAAACCAATAAAAATTGCCCCAATTACCGACTTCCAGCCAAAACCTTCTTCAAAATGATCAGGAGGTGGGAGTAAATCTCTATATTCTTTGAGTTCTCTATCTTCCTTCACAACAGCCCTCAAAGCATCATTCTTAATTTATAGAGGAAACACATGGTAGGTCATAGGAACATAAAAGCCCACAATTAACCATGCCACCGCCATTATAGTATCACCAACTATTAACCCAATGAAAAACCACCTGACCGTCCTGTATGCATTTATTCCGCCATAATGGACGATAAGTGCATTGCTCAACCACCCAAGAAAAAAAGAGAACCATAAAATTCTCATGGCTGAGCTGTAAGCCAATAAATATCCAATTGGGTGGAGAGGCCACCACACGAATTGGTAGTATCCAAAGATTAATAAGGAGGTTACAAAAGCCCCAATCCCGGTAAAAATCATGCTCCATTTTTTGGGTTCTTCCGGATGTTGAAGTAACCTTATGGCACTTTCATGAACTCGAGTAACCGTATCAACAGCCCATGTATCTGGCAAAGAAAAAATGCCATATTTGTAAGAAAGAACCATCATAGAAATGATGGATATTAAAACAGTACACAACAGAGCCAGCAGTATTCCTGTTACAAATCTTCTCTTTTCTTTTGCAGATTCAGAAAGAGCGGAAGCATGAAATAATGACGGCATTAAGGATTCTCTAAAATCTACAAAGGCCATTTTCTGGACAACGGCGCCGATGTATATGGCCGATGTTGAAAATATGTTTGTGGGCAAAAAGGCTAGAAAGCCGTCAGAAGGCGCTGCAGTAAGAGTATAATAAGGCAGCCCTCCCTGACATATGAGCCTAGCAGATACCAGTTGAATCATAAAACAAACGACCAAAAATGCAGCAGCAACATGAAAACTTATTCCCATAAAAACTGTCCAGGTAACTGAGCCCAGAATACCCACAAGAGCAATGCGGAGCGATGTAACGGGATGTAACATTCCGGAATATTCATAATCATAGGACCGTTTTTTAAAGAATGATTTAAAAGTAATAAGCAGGTGTTCTCTGGCAAGCCATATCAAAAATATTGCAAACACTCCATAAGCCCCTACTGCTTGCATTTCCTCCACTTTGGATATTACGGGACCGAACGTGGTGCCCAAGGCAGCCTCAGGTATCTTCAGACCGAAAATGCTTAAAAAACCTGGCATCAAGGCTCCAAGAACAAAAAAAAGCCACAGGCTAAGAGAAACCTGTCGAGTTGTAAGATAAGCAAACCCTATAAAAGCCGGGTAGATGTAGATTTTAGCTTTGTAAAAACCCTTAAGTAATCCTTCCTTGGGAACGAAAGGCTGAGCAAGAATTAATGTCGGTATTTGAGGGACGCCCGGGAAAAAATTGTGCAAGCCATTTAAGGTATGCAAGAACACAGGAATGAAAAAACCTACAATGAAATAAGGACTTTTCAGGAATCCCCAGAGTGTTCCCTTGGTTGCATGTTCAGTAAACAAAACAGGAACCCTTAGCAGAGGGAAATTCATTCTTTCGTTTTCTATCCATTGGTGAGAAAAAAGACCAGTGATTCCGAGAACAGTGAGAAATACAAATCCAATTAAAGATAACCAGACTCCCAGAGGTACAATCCATTTGTCCCAAGGAATGGTTTTAATTATGTCAAAAACACTGGAGGTATATCCTGTTTCAAGACCATATAATGTGGTTCTTATAATGCTTGAGTCAGTGGGAAAAAGATAAGGCTTTACAGTGCTCATAATCTGCTGGATACCTTCAACTCCTGTCATTTTCATCCAACCGGGAATGACCATGTTTACAATGAATGTTCGAGCAAAACCGGTATAAGAAAGGGTTGCAGATATTCCTGACATTATCCAGATAAGCAATATCTCACTTCCGGATAAACATAACCGAAGAGAAATATGTCGAACTAATGGATTCCAAAGAATGGTAAAGAAAATAAGAAAGAAAAATGCAATTAACGGAAAATGCCCACCGCCCAGAGGGGAATTTTGCCATAGGATGTTATTCCATGGAGTTATCCACGCAACCACCGAAGACAATAAGACACTTACAACCAACACGGATATGCGAATAGTACTATTCACCAGAGATTTTCTCCCGCATTCGTATACTTTCCTTCATTTCGGGGCTCAACGTATGCCACTGCAGTAGCTGTTTTCTAATTGCTCGGACAAAGCTCCTATTGGCTCTATGCCAAGACCTGACTTCTCCATGCAGTCGCAACAATCTTAGAGTTATGTGTACGTACCCCGGTTCTTCCAGATCAGGGCAGCAATAGAAATAAACCCGTTCTTTTAAACCGAAATCAAACGGTGCCAACCATACACTAGTCTGAATCAAAAAACATTGTGGAAATCTCGTTATTCCTTCTCTGTGGTCTTCTTGTATCTCTGACCAGTCAGCCCATCCGGTTTGAACTCCATCAGACATAAATGTTCCATGAGCCACATCCTTGTGAAGGTTTATATAATCGGCCAGGAACAATAACACCGCCACACGATCTGACTCAGGAAACAAAAAAGGAAGATCTACCACCAAAACATCACCATCGGGTTCGGGCAAGTCCCAGGTTTTTTCCACATCTGGCATCGCTATATCCACGGCAATCCTAGCGGGATAAAGAGAAGCAACGAACACTACTCCAAATACCATGATCATACTTGCAATACTGGATAGTGATGAATAATTGAAAGTTAAAGATGAGAAGAAGGGAAGATTGCCAAAATAATGGGCCGTAAACTGAGCAATTAAATAACCGGCAACACACGACATAACAGCGAAAGATAAAGCCTCCATGATGAACAGCATACCAACGTGGTGAGGAGCAAGACCCACGCTTGTATATACGGAAATTTCCTTCTTCCTTTCATGAACCTGTCCTATTAACGTATTCAGGCAAATCAAAATGACTATCAATATAGGTATTATAAGATTTGTTACGCCCTGATATCTAACTGTTACGAGGGCACTATGATACCATACTTTTTGATTCTTACCTATGTAGAAGGAATGGGCATACCACGTCCCCAGCCTCTGAGCAAGAATGTCTATATCGGGGGAGTTTTTCGACTTTAGCACATAAATAGCCTTAATTTTTCCACCAAGCGCAAGACAGGTTTCAAAAGGAATCAAAACAGTTGACGAAGGCGTAGCATAATAAAAGCGTTCAATAATCGGCAGAATTTCTTCACCCGACTCCATCGCCTCAACCTCTACCTCAGTTAATTCCTCTTCCGGATGAGCTTCCAAATAGGCAGGTGTAAAGGGTTTTCCATCAAGGTCCCTGAAGGCATTCATCTTTTCATCATCAAAAATCCCAACAACATTAAATGGCATACCGAAAAGAAACACCTTTGGTGTAACAGCACTGACAGGATTCAATGTGATCCTCAGCTTTTTAGCAAGACTTTGTGGAAGCAGGATTTCGTTACAGCACGATTTTTGAAGCCACCTACCCTGCACCAGAATTTTCTTCAACCGTTTTGGTGGATTTGAGCCAACACCCATTACTCCCTCTAAGCCAACCGCTTTACCCCCGGAGTTTTCAATAAAGGTGATGATTCTTTTGTAAGGATCAACTCTTTCAATCCAGCTCTTTGAAAATATGTCAGCATCCCCCCAAAAAATTGACTTTATTTCCCTCAAAGCAAAATCCGTGAGGGGTATCCACAAGGGATGATGAAGCAAAATCCCGTCATAAGGGGGATTATCACCTATCTGGGTGTCCGTAACTTTTTGAAAGCTTTTTACACTGGTAAAGGACATTATCGTAAAAGTCAATATTATCAAGGTGATACAGGTAAGAGCAGTGCGTAATTTTCGCCTGTAAAGATTGGAAACCCCAATCGCAAGCCCCGCTCCAATTGCCTGGGAGGTTCGGATCTGTCCTATAGGTGCAACCCCTGTTTGGTACCACTTTGACTTCCTAAACGTTTCCATTTCGTGTTCAAAACGACCAAGGATAATGGATCCAACAAGGGTTGAAAGTCCAACAATAAAGAATGCAATAATAACCATGGTGGGACTATAAGTTAGTCTGAAAGCCGGGTGGATTGCGCGGATAATTAGTATCGTTATAATAAGAATTATAAAAAACGCAGCAATCTGCTTATAAATGTTTGTGAAGCAAAACAAATATCGTTCCATGCAATAGGCAAAAGGAACAAACAGAGCAATGAAAAAGATAACTCCGAAGAGAACGTCTTTCTGGGTGGATTCTATGTCATGATATATTTTGTTAAGATAGGCCCAGGATGAGATAATTTGTCTCCAGAAACCGCTATACTCACTCCTTGACAAGCTTTCTTCGGCTAAATTTATATTGTTTGAAGCTTCTTTGAAAAGTGATTCTATGTAATGATTTCTTATTCCAGTTAGCTTCAAATCGTTTAATCTAATTCCTATGATATCCAAAGTATTTCTGGCAGAAATCAGGGGACCTAAAGAAATAACAGGCGGTTTTCCAATTAAAAAACCTTTTCCAGTTGGCTTTTTTGTTGAAGAATTGAGAAGTAGAACATCTTTCGTAATGAGTGAATCAGCAAGTATAAGCTTAAAACGGGTACCGGGTTCCAAAAATACAGAAATGACTATTGTGTCCTTTCCATCAATCCTGCTGTACCAGTATTTCATAGGGGTTGCATCTGTTCTGGCGTCCAAGAGCTTCACTTTAGTTACATAAGACAGTTTCCTGGGGTGAAATACTCCCAAGATATCTGTTTGCTCACACGGAAACATAATAAGCGTGGTATAAGCCGTATTGCCCTTTATTTTTATACGGTATCTATTCTTCCCAGTCTCTCGCTTATCGGTAGCCCACTTGATTCTCCCCGTCTTCTCGTCAATTCCATAGGGTTCCAGTATGAGCTTCTGGTATGAAACCTTTTTATTAGCAACCCCGTGCAGGTAAAAACGTCCATCCATGAAGACCATGCTTCTAAAAACATTCTCTCCCTGAAGGGCATTGACTATAGTTCCTGGTGCCGGTCTATCTGGAAAGAGTTCTCCCTGACGGATGAATTGAGCCGTCCCTTCCAGCGAAGCAATTCCTCTTATACCTTGCTTACAGGCTGAAACTATTGCAATGTCATCAAAAAGTTGTTTCAAAAATGGCATAAGAAAACGGTTTATTTTGACAAAGTTTACAGAATTCCAGTGTTCCCAGCTATCTTCGGGAGTCCCCCAGTAGGGGGGTGTGACTATCCTTGAAGAGAGACCAACGGCAGGTAAACCTCCGATAGATGTGACATCGCAGCAAGCACAATGTCCAGTTAACGGGCCAACAGGAGCTGAAGCTGCTTTCCCACCACTGGGTTCCAGTAGATTTTCAACCTGAAAATTTTTAGCAACATCTTTTGCAATCCTTGACGCAATGTTCACGAAACGCCCAATTCTATAATATTTGGTAACCCGTTCCCTAAAAGGGAAGGAAGAACCCCTGTCATAAAACCTTAAAAATGGCGAATAGCTGGAAATATCTAAATCCATTACGAGAACTGGCTCAAAAATTCTTACTTCCGATCTAACCCTCATTGCCGATCTAATTACAGTCCATCTCTTTTTGAGCTCAGTCAGATATTCTTTTTCTCTTTCCAGTAACGAACCAAAAAAAGGAATTATCAGGCTAAATTCATCAGATTGCACTTCTTTAAAGGAATGTCTCCACGATATTATCCTGTATCGTCTGGCAAGCTCTGATTTAGCAGGATCAAAGGATTCATAAAACTGACTTCGTGTAAGATCATCAGCCTTGTTTTTTACACTGGCAAGCACAATAGGCCACAAGAATTGGTTGGCTTCGTCATTTTTTTTGAGAAAATCTATTATTAATCTATCCTTCTTTTTCAGGATTTTTTTCAGGAGCTTAATACGCTTGGTAGTAAGTTTAATCTGTTTTTTGAGATATCTCTTTTCCTTGCGCAAATTTTTTGACGAAGAGGTAATAGCCCATACAAATTCTCTCATACCTGCAGCAGCGTAACCACTTCCTGCTGTGGCCACAAACATAACGGATCTTCTGGGAGGATTCTTCGAAAGATATCTTGCCAGATTGAGTAACGTTAGAAGGGAAGTCGCTTCGTCCACTCCAGGAGACGCGTCCGGAATGATCGATGTAGCATCGTAACGGGCTTCAACTATTACTAATTGCTCCCTCAAAGTTGGATCGGAACCTTCTATAAAACCGTAACAATTCCGAAGAAGAACATTCTCCCAAAGGGCTCTGGATATTATCTTTCCCTCCAATCTTCTTTCCGTTATCAGCCTTCTTACAACGGCAGACTCACCAGGCGGCAACCAATACCGGGGAAATGCAACTGGTGCCGATGAAAACTTGCCAGTATATTCACCCGACGGATACCCTCTCCAACCCATGTATACAACGGCCTTTGCTCCATGCATGGCTGCATAAAGCCAGGCCAAACCGGAATCAAGATCGAGAAAAACTATGCTGTCCTTAATTTTTCTATGATCAAAATCTTTCCACTCACCCTTGTCCAGGTAAATACATGGACCAGTCAAACCTTCTGAGCTTGTATTCGAAAGATAAACCATGTTAGGCGTCCAAATTTTCAAGGGAAAACGTGACCCATTCAAATAGAGATAAGCTTGCTTAACTCTTGGTAAGGGAAGAAAAAAATATTGAACACCTACATTGGAGAGACCAATGCTTTCGAACTGATGCTTAAGATAATCAGCGATTTCGTGAGACGCCTTGGATCCTGCGGATCGGTTTTCATAACTCAATATATGCTGCAGGTCAGCAGGATTTAAAATCTCAGGACCTAATGGCTCAGGGGGAATTTCAGTCGCAGACAAAAATCGCGTACAAATAAAAAGAAACAAAACAATTACACAACACCAAAGAAGAGCGCGATTCATGCAACCTCACCAACAGACACTTTCAATTTGTCTCGCGACTCAATTCGCTCTATCATACCGTCTCTTATCCAAACGACTCTGTCAGATACATCTATCATTTTTATGTCGTGAGTGGCCGATATAATTGTGACACCTCGTTCCCTGGACAAACTTTTTAAAAGCTTTATAATTTCCGCACCAGTCTTCAAGTCCAGATTGCCTGTGGGTTCATCGGCAAGAATAATGGCAGGATCATTCGCAAGCGCCCTTGCAATGGCCACACGCTGTTGCTGTCCACCGGAAAGCTCTGAAGGTCTATGCCACGCTCTCTCTTTTAATCCCACAAGTTCCAGAAGCATCATGCCCTTTTCCATATATTCATCTCTATGTACTCCAGCAAAAATCATGGGAAGCGTTACATTTTCTATGGCTGTCATCGCTTGAATAAGATTGAAGGTCTGGAAAATATATCCAATCTTGTGACATCGGAGCCACGCCAATTCGTAAGCATCCAGTTGCGAAACATCTACCTCATCGATGAATACCCGACCTTCTGATGGCTTGTCCAATGCACCTATCATATTAAACAAAGTGGTCTTACCCGATCCCGAAGGTCCCATTATGGAAATATATTCTCCCTGTGCGATTTCCATCGAAATGCCTTTAAGAGCATCTACTCGATTATTTCCCATAACAAATGTCTTACGGACATTGTTCAATCGGACTACGAAATGTTCCCTTTTCATTTTTCAACCCTGAATCAATGAGTATCCCTAGATGCCTCAACTATTTCAAAGCATTCCAGACACAGAAACACCTGGTCAAAAGGTACAGCTTCGTCATTCCTTAATTCCTTACCACAGCTAGCACATTTTTTTCTTACGGATTCCTCCCTTTTCATATCTCATGCCTCAAAGCTATAGCGGGTTCCATGCGCGCAGCCATCACACAGGGATACAAAACGCCTAAAAGCGATAGAATCACAGAAATTATAAAGGAAACCCCAACGTTTTTCAGCATACTGACTACACTTATAAAGAAAAAAACCTTTAAGCCCAGTTTAAATGCAAGAGAAATAAGGGCCAGCATTATCCCTAAAAAAGCTCCAGCAAGACTACCCGCAGTTCCCTGATAAAGGGATTCACAAAGGAAAATTTTTACTATGAAGGTATCCAACGCTCCCAGGCACTTCATTGTTCCTATTTCCCTAAACCTTTCTGTAACAGCCATTATTTGGGCATTGGTAATCCCAACAAGACATACCAAGATAGCTAACATCAAAAGCCATATATCTTTGGCAGAGGCCCCAAAAACTCTGTGTCCACTTGAAAGACCCAATGGCTCGTAACCGGCCAGTATTATCTTATGTCTGAGAATGTCACTGGCATGAGGCCAAATCGCATTCAGGATATCGAATGTCATAAGTGTATAAGAAAAAAAAGTTATGGCTAGCATGAGCGACAAAGTAGTTATAGCAACTCTCGTCCAGCGGATTTTTACAGACTGCCAGGCTATGCGCAGCACTTGATGCCATGGGAGAACAATCTGACGACTCAACTTACCGTGGTCAACCATGATTCATTAACTCCACCGCTTGTTGAAATAGACTTCAACTATTTCCTTTGTTCTTCTAGCTCCATCAATATTTACACCAACTTTGAAAGCTTCCTTTTTCCCTGCAAGCTCACGGACTCCTAAAGCAATCTTTCGTGGATCAAAACTATCCAGCACCTTGACAACTCCCATTTTTTCAAACCTTGTGGCCCTCAATCTCTGCTCTCTATTTTGAGAAAAAGGAAAAACTAAACCGGGAGTCCTGGTTGCCAGCAAATCCATCATTGTATTATAACCAGCCATGCTCACAGACAAATGAGCACTAACTAATTCTTTAATAAAATCGAGAGAAAACTCTTTGACATGGACATTCGGTCTACCTTGTGCAAGATCTTTTATTCTTTTCAAATCAGGGTCAGGAATAAATATACCGGGAAATATTTCAATTCTGTATTCGTTACCTAACAGGTCAGACGCCAGTATGCTGGCTTCAAGAAGCTCAGAACCAACCCGACCCCCACCATGGCTAACAACTATTCTACGGTAATTCTCAGGAAGTGCTACACCGCCTTTTCCGGAGCATTTTCTTACAACATAGCCAGTATACTCTACTGGAACCTTTACTTCAGCCAAGCTTCCAAAGGTTTCATCAAGAGTAATCACGCTCGGATCAGAATGGACAAGAACAAGATCAAAAAAACTGTTCAAAGTGTCTACGACTCTTCTCTCATACTTCTTTTGGTCTGATTTTTCCACCAGAATATCCCGTACGCTACAAACTACCATCGTATCAGATTTTGCTCTGGCATACTCAAGAACAGGAATTAGCTCAAACCTGAACTTCTTTCTTCCAAAAGGAAAGAGTTCTATTATAAAAATGTCTGGGTTAAAATTAATAAATAAACTCAAAAGCTTCCTTTTTCTGCTCTGCTTTATTTTCTCAAGCAAAGATTGCTCTACCGTAAACGATTTGAACTCCCCGTCCATTTCTAGAGGCTCAAGAGAAAAAAATTTGATGTGTGTGAAAGCATCGATTTTATCCGTAATCTTTTTACCCCCTTCCACGAAAAGAACTTCATGAGGAAAAAAGGCTTTGGCTATCTCAAGACTTCTGAAAAAATGCCCTACCCCGAGAACATGCTGACAGTATTGTAAGATCTTCATAGTCACTATTTTTTACAATAAAGAGCTACCGTTCTTTTTCCGGAAACATCAGGATCCAATAGGGAAAAACCGTCATAGGAAGGAAGAATGCCAGAAAAACCGTAAACCATATAGTAACTCCCTATCTTCGCCTTATCCCTCAACATTTCGGCGTAAACGTCATGAAGTGTTATATAGGTGTAAAAAATATCAACATCTTGCATGGTGACACCCGTTTTTTCTTCTATAGTCCTATGAGTGTTCTCCGATAAGGAATCCCCAAGTAGTACGCATAAACCTGAAGGGAGAGGTAAGAGATTGTTTTGCCGGAGGAAATGCTCTATCTGTTTTTTGGAATATAGGTATTCATCGTATATAAACTCTTCAACTTCAATCCCTATCGCCCATCGGCAAAAATAAGACATCAACATGCAGACTCGCCCATCTCCACACCCAAGATCAAGGAATATCGTGCTATCGGGAACAACTATTCTCCTGGACACAAGTTCATTTACCACATCAAATAGAATGCCTAAATCACTCGTTTTCCTGTAACCGCTATTTCCAACATGCCCCTTTTTACGTTTATCAAAATACGATGCTATTGTTTTAGCAGTCTTTAACCTTAAATCTTTCATGATGAAGCTTTTCTAAAAATTTCAAAATCTTCTCATGTAATAAAAATGTCAAATGAATTTCTTCGCCATACACCGACTGAAGCTTGATAACTTTTGCCTGACCTAAATGCTTATACAATCGTTCACAAAGATAATTGACGCATATCGTATGTCTCAGCCCCAAGACACACCCTCTCTCTCCAAGAAAATAGCAACCTGACGGGTCAAAGCGATTTCCTGGTAATTTAACACCCAAGAGTAAATTGGCCAAAAGTATTGCTACATCATAATAGTTTTCTATTCCCTTTCCACAGCAGCTACCACCTTCCTCTGTGTCACACTTCATGCACACACTATCAATTCCAAATTCACGGGATATTTGCTGGCTTCTTTCTGCGGCATCAATTGCCCTTAATAGAAGGTCTCCTGCAAAATTTTTTAATTCATCTTCATGGAGCATAAAAATGTTTTCCGCTGACTTTATCGCCTCTTCAATGTAGTTTGTAGACAAATCAGAAGACATCAGTTTTTCACCATTTCCTCAATATAGCTCACCAATACTCCCAAATTTTTATGGGCATTGCGTCTATTTTCAACGTACTCCCTAGCTCTGTTTCCCATTTCGCGCATCATATCGTACTGCCGACACAAACGTGCTACAGCTTCGGCGTAGGCTACAACATTTCTTGATTTCACGAGTATCCCCGTTTTACCATCCTCTATAACCTGCTTTACGCCTGGACCTTCCAGAGCAACAACAGGAATGCCACAAGACTGAGCTTCCAAGTACACCATCCCAAGGGATTCCCCTATGCCCGGAAACACGAAGAGATCTGCTGCTGAATAATATTTGTACAAATGCCGTCGTTCCACTTCTCCTATAAAAATTACGCTACTACCCAGAAGTCTCGTTGCAATCTGCCTAACCTTGAATTCCAAAGGACCCGACCCTATTATCATCAGCTTAAAGGGAAACTCCTTTTTGATAAGACTCAGAGACTGAAGTAGGAATTGCATGCTTACCCATTTGACATCCCGTCTGAACCTCGCAACTGTAATCAACACTAAATCTTCTGGGGCTATATTGACTTTCGAGCGAATTACTTCTCTCCATTTAGCGCTAAATCTAAAATGCTCAGGATAAATACCCGGAGGGATATACATTACCTTCTCTTTAGGAACTATTCTTAAAAGGTCATTAATGTCACAATAGTTGTTTAGAAAAATCATGTCAGCCTTTTTCAGTGCAATGGTGTTCAACAAATAACCAAGCTTTGTTTTAGCCCTTTTTTTCCTTTTGGTGCTGTACATGGTTTGAAACATAACAAACTTTATATTGCCCACATATTGGGATATCCACCACCCCAAAATATCTGGCGATTTATAATAAGAATGATAGGTCAACCATATATCAGGTCGAAAATCACGAAAAATTTTTAAAGCATTAACAGAAGCTACTGGAAGTTGCAATAGCTTACGCCCATCAAGCCAGAACCATCGGGATCTAAATGAAGACATTTCCCGACATTTGTGACCTTTTATCGAAAATGCAGTAATTAATTGTTCCGAAATAGTTCTGTCACCGGAAGGCGTTTGATAGACTAGGGGCTTATTAGGAAGGTAGTAACCAACTTTCATGAAAGCTGTATAGCATTTTGCATAATAGTATATAGCCTATCCGCCCAAATTCGCCTGTCAAATGAATCTTCCACTTTCTGCCTTGCACGGACAATTAGTGAACGGACGCTTGAATCACTTACGTTTGACAACACTCTTTGAATGGAGTTTGCAAGAAGTAAGGGCTCTTCAGGAGGTACAAGAAACCCTGTTTTCTCATTTTCGACAGCCTCTGGAATTGCAGAAACTGTTGTGGAAACAACCGGGATTCCAACAGCCATTGCTTCCAGTATTACATTCGGAAGGCCATCTCTGTCACCATTTTTTGCAATCTTACAGGCAAGAACAAAGCAATGGGAAGTTCTGTAGAGCTTAATAACTTCATCTTGTGTAAGGGTACCCAGAAATTTCGTCTGGTTACTTAAACCAAGGACATGACTCATTTTTAATATTCGCAAACTGTCTTCTCCATCACCTGCGTGTAAAAATTCAAAATCAAGCCCTCGATTTTTTAATATCTTTAACGCCTTCAATAAAATATCATATCCTTTTTTTTCAACAAGCCGCCCCACGGACAAGATACGATAAGGGGGAGCAGGCGGAAAAGAGGCTTCATTAAATCTAAACATCGAAAGATCTATGCCATGATAAACAACATGAATTGGAGTCCTAATGCTACCGGCAACTTTCGAAAGGTATCTTTTATTGTATTTCGTACATGTTACGACAAACTTCGCTCGTCTTATCTTTCGCCTGAGCTGAGGAACCTCAGATGTGTAAATATCTTTTGCGTGAGCAGTAAAACTAAAGGGAATCTTCATCAAATCGGCGGCAAACAGAGCAACAGACGTAGGAGTATGACAGAAGTGAGCATGAATGTGGATAATTGGTCTGTTAAGGAGCCTTTTCTGGCAAATAAAACCGGCCTGCAAAAAGTGCCGTAAGGTTGCTCCTGTTCGCCTTTCAATAGCTCTTATGGAGGCCTGCAAACCAACGTTCAAAAATCTGAAAGGAATTTTAAGGAAAAGCTTTCCATTTGCATAAAGTAGATCCTTTCCAGCGGAATGTACATATTCGGGTACATAGAGCACAGGAGCTTTAATATCTTTTACAAAGCTATGGGCAAAGCTTTCTCTTGGTTTCCTAAGTGAATAAATCTCTAAAGGAATTCCTTTCTTTTCTAATTCTAATATCTCTCCACTGATGAAAGTTTCGGAAATTCTGGGATATCCCTTGAGGAGCATTCCCAGTCTGGGAAAATTAGCATTCAACTTGAGCCTCCCTATGTCCTAAAACCAAGCGTTCTCGTATGATCTCAAAAGCCGTAAAAGGAAAATCCTCCATAAGTCGAGCTTTAAACCTTCTTTCTTCAAGCATCCTCAAAAGAACCTTCCTTAAAACCATGGGCGACAATTCATCTGGCCTAATAAATTCGCAGAAACCAAGCCTTGCAAGAATCTGAGCCCGGATGAGCTGTTCTTTCCGCGGGACTGTTCTTGGTACAATGATACAGGGTTTCCTTTGAGAAAATATTTCACAAACAGTGTTATAGCCACCCATACTTATCACAACATCCGACAAGCCTATTACCGCTTCCATCAACCTGTGAAAACGAATGGTTATCCATCCGAGCCTGGATGCTCTCCTCTCTATCTCCGCAAACTTCGCCGTTCCTAAAAAGGGTCCCGTGACTAAAAGAGCGATAAAATGCGCCCCCGCATCCTGCTCGGATTCAAAGGCCTTTAAAAAAGTATTGATTATTGGATAACCGTCTCCTCCACCTCCAGTGGTTACAAGCACAATTGGCTTTTGGGTATTTATGCCAATTTCTCTCCTGACCTTAGCTATGTCATTCCTGGTAGGAACATATCTAGGTATATAACCGGTAAAATAAACCTTTTGGGATATGTCATCCGAGATTTTGTATTCTTTGATTGGATCATAGTATTCCCTGACACCGTACACCCAGATCTCATCATACAGTTCCCTCATAGCGCCATAGACATCTTTATCTCTCCATTCCCTTATGGTTTCCTCCGCATCATCCATAATATCTCTAAGTCCCAATACTGTCTTACACGACTTTAAGCATCTCTTAATCCACCCAAGAGTCTGAACTACTTCCTTTTTGAGACCTAGCGGGGCTTTATCAACCACAAAATAATCTGGCAAAAAAGATCTTGCAGTAGCAAGGATTATGGCTTCTCTTATTTTTAGAACCTGAGTTGCATCCAGTTTCATCGATAGAGGAAGGTATTCCTCATTGGTTATCTTTATCATGCCAGGAATACGAACGAAATCTACATTTTGAGGAATAGCAAAGCGTCCAACAAGGGGAGAGCCTGTTAGTATAAGTATGTTCGCCGGTATAGAACGTACACTCTTTGCTATCGCAAGAGTGCGTCGAATGTGGCCCAGGCCATAGGTGTCATGAGAATACATTAAAATTTTTAAAGGCCTTCCAACTCCCAAATTGTATTACTCCGGCATTAAACATCCTTATCCAACATGGACAAGATTAAATCCTTGCGTTCCGGACGCAGAGACAGAATTTTCCTTGCCTCTTCGGGGCTAGCAATTTCTCGTCCTATCTCTTTGGCTATTTTTACTACCTTTTCCACTAGAGCCGGATTAGATGCAAGGGAACCATCGGGCATATAAAGATTATCTTCCAGGCCTACTCGAACATGCCCGCCCATGACAATTGCCGCAACAGCCATGGGTATCTCCATCCTTCCTATTCCGGCAACAGACCATGTTGAGCCTGGGGGAATAAGATCGACCAGAAACTGTAAATGTTTTACAGAAGCAGGCATGGACCCGGGAGCACCAAGAACAAAGTCAAAGTGAAAAGGCGGATGAATCCACCCTTTTTTGTGTAAATACATGGCATTATTTATCATGCCCGCCTCAAAGACTTCAATTTCTGGTTTAACACCTGTTTCGTTAAAGACCTTTGCGAGATATTCAAGAAACTGAGGGGGATTCTCATAAACTATACCGGGAAGATTGTTAGAACCAGTGGTAAAAGATCCCATTTCAGGACATAGTCTTATAGGTTTGGCCCTGGCTTCCCAGTCCCTTCCAGCACGCCCTCCAGTAGACAGCTGAATGATAATCTCTGGAGCCACTTCTTTTATCTTGCGAACATTTTCCTTGAATACATTTATATCAAGAGTTGGTTTCTGTTCCTTATCGCGTGCATGAACATGGAACATCACAGCTCCAGCATCTGCACAGCGTCTTACATCCCTTGCTATCTCATCTGGAGTAACTGGAAGATTGGGGTTCATCTCCTTTGTGGGGACATTCCCCGTAAGTGCCACTGTAATTACGAGCTTGTCCATAAAACTCCTCAACCACTTTTTAATTAAACATTAGCTCCTCTGCCTGCCCTAAATCTTTGCCAAAGGAAAATTCCTCCCCATAATGCTAATCCAGGTATATAAACGAAATATCTCTTATCGTAGGGAATGCCAATCCATTTACTGATCAGTTCAGGCCTCATCATGGTCAATGTAACAGCAAGCAACAGTGGAACTTCGTACCACTTGTTTTTCGTTGTGAACCAACCCTGAGTGGCAGAGGCAAAGGCAAAGTTCCCCACACAGGCCATGGCAAACACTAGTAGTCCCTGAGGCCAACTGTTTATGTTGTGAAGGATCAAATCATGATTAAAGATAAACATAAAGGGCAGAATTGCCGTTCTCATATCGTATGTAAATCCCTGCAAACCAGTGGGAATTGGTTCCGAATTTGCGATTGCTGAAGCAGCATAGGCAGCAAGACCAACAGGTGGAGTATCGTCAGCAAGAATACCAAAATAAAAGCAAAAAAGGTGAGCCGCCATAGGCGGAACATTAAACCCATTCAAGGCTCCTACATGGACTATTGCTGGAGCCGTAAGAGACGCCATAACAATATAGGTAGCTGTGGTCGGAAGTCCCATACCAAGAAGGAGCGATGCAATGGCGGTTATTATTAGCATAAGATAGATATTCCCTCGGGAGAGCGCTGCCACGATGTCTGTAATAAGGCCTCCAAGCCCCATGGTTACCACGCCGACTATGATACCTGCGGCTGCTGTGGCTATTGCAACCGTAACCATGTTTCTGCCACCGGCAACCATACTTTCAACGAGTAATTTCCCTGCCTGTTTCAAATGAGTACTAACAGGTTCCTTGTTACTCCTTGCTAATATAAAGGCTCTCACAATAACGACGGCAACAAGAATTATAATGGCTCTGAAGGCCGCCAGCTCCGGAGAATGTCTGGGTATTATAAGCTCATATACTAAAACGCCTAAAGGTATCAAAAAATGAAGCCCGCTTTTCAGGGTGGCGAAAAACTTTGGCAATTGATCTCTAGGAAGCCCTTTTAATCCAAGTTTCGATGCCTCAACGTGTACAATCCAGAAAAGAGCCGCATAAGATGCAAAAGCAGGGATAGCTGCAGCTTTTATAACATCCACATAGGCCACACTTAAATATTCCGCAATAATAAAAGCAGCGGCTCCCATAATAGGTGGAGCAAGCTGACCATCTGTACTGGCCGCAACTTCAATAGCAGCTGCCTTTTTCGGGGGATACCCGACACTCTTCATGAGAGGAATCGTAAAGGTCCCTGTAGTAACTATGTTGGCAACGCTGGAGCCAGACACTGCTCCGGTAAGAGCACTACCCACAATAGCCGCTTTGGCCGGCCCTCCTTTGAATCCTCCAAGTAAACTAATAGCAAGTTGAATGAAGTACTTACCAGCTCCAGCCCTCTCAAGCATCGCACCAAAGAAGACAAAGTAAAAAACTATGCTGGCTGATACATCAAGAGGAATACCGTAAATACCTTCAGTGGACAAACTTATCTGGGTCACATATCTGTTTAAAGATGTTCCTTTAAAGGCTATAAAACTGGGCATATACGGACCAAGAAAGCAGTAAGCACTGAACACCAGAGCTATGGCAGGAAGAGCCGGACCAATCGATCTTCTGGCGGCTTCGAGCAGGGTTATGACGAGAGCTGTACCCAGAACAAGGTCTAGAGTGTTAGGCATACCCATTCGAGCTGAAATGCCCTCATAATCCACAGCAATGTAAAGAGCAGCAACAATAGCAACAAGACCAACAATCCAATCAATTAAGGGTATTTTGTCTGTTGGAGATATAAACCTGCGAAGACCCCTGTCAGAACTTTTTCTAAGTGCTGGGTAGCCCCAGAAGGTAATAGCCATAGCAAAGGCGAGGTGTATAGACCGTACATAAGTGCTTTCTAAGAGTAACCAGCTGGCGATGGACATTTGGAATAAACACCAGCATACTGCTATTGCAGGAACAACATATTTTGTTGGGCCTGAAACTGAACGAAACCTACCGCTTTCCTCCTGAGCTATCTGTTTGGCTCGCTCAATACCGTTCTTATCGGCTCCCATGTTGTCGGATGTAAGCATTATGCAATCCTCCGGAGCAGAATTCTGGAGACTGACAAACTGCTTTTAAATTCTTCGTATCGGTATTACCAACTGCCACAATTGCCGAACATAATTCGGGGCGTACACCAAGCAATGCACGCCCCAACTCTATTCAATAATGATCCGTCGATCTCACATACCAGTAAAATTAAACATGCCTAATTCATCCAAAATATGCGTACAAAGTCTTACTTAATCAAACCTGCCTCTTTGTAGTATTTGAGAGCACCTGGATGAATCGGTGCGCTCAATCCTTCGAGCATATTCTTTTTAGTCAAAACCTCAAATGCTGGATGCAACTTTTTGAAGGCATCGAGATTTTCAAATATTTCTTTTGTGATGGCATATACTATATCATCAGGCATGTCTGCACGAGTCACAAAGGTAGCCTTTACACCAAAGGTGGGTACGTCCTCTTTGTTTAAGGCCTGAGGATAAAACTTAACGGGGACGTAAGCTGGAGCATAGTAAGGGAACTTCTTGCAGAGTTTGTCAACATTGGGAATAGCGATGAACATAACCTTTCTGGTTCCAGCAGTTGCTTCCTTTATGGCACCAGAAGGATGTCCAACAGTGTAAAAGAAAGCATCAATTCGACCGTCCTGCAACATGCCTGGAGCCTCCGCTGCCTTAAGTCCTTCAGCTTTTATGTCTTTTTTCCAGTCTATACCATTAATGGTGAGGGCATCTATGGAATTCTGTCTCTGGCCAGAACCGGGATTACCGATGTTAACTTTCTTACCCTTTAAATCAGCAAACTTCTTAATTCCGGAATCAACGGCAGCAACAAGTGTAACGGCTTCCGGATGAAGAGCAAACACGGCTCTTAAATTCTTCTGAGGTTTTCCTTTCCATTCAGCCAGACCATTGTAGGCTTGATATTGCCTGTCAGATTGAGCTATTCCAAACTCTAGATCCCCTGACATTACGGCGTTAATGTTGAAAACCGAACCAGCGGTTGACTCTACGGTAGCCCGAATATGGTAAACATCCTTTTTTTTGTTAATCATACGACTTATAGCTCCACCCGCCGGATAGTAAACCCCAGTAACTCCTCCAGTCCCTATAGTAATAAATGTAGTCTTAGCCGCTGCAGGATAAGGACCAAACCCAAAAATCATTCCCAAAACCGCCAAAAATGCCAAAAACTTTACCATTCTCATAATACACAACCTCCCTTAATGTTTTCGGTTAATGTTAAACTAACAAACCGCCTATTCTCCGTAATGTTTACTCTCTAAAATTCCTCTATGAACGCTTGATGCGGATACAGAAACAGTAAAAGATCACATTCTCCAGTAACAATAATTAGTTTCAAAAGTCAAACATAATGTTTCTTAAGAAGAAATATCCAGTGCTTCATCAACATTTTCAAAAAAATTTGTTGATTCCACGGACGTAAATAAAGATATATTGTTTCTGTGCAACTTCCGTTCGGCAAGGTTTGGCTTGTAAGTCGTCTTAAACAAATTCATTGTAGGAGGAAGGTATGTTTAAAAAACTACTATGTTTTACATTTTGTTTTTGTCTGGTCATCGGCGGAATTGCTATGGGGGCAGCCGAAAAACCGAGATACGGTGGAACCCTGGTTTTCGGGCGGGGAGGCGACAGTGTCGGGCTGGATCCTGCTTTTGAAACCGACGGTAATTCCTTCATGGTTTGCGATAACATCTATGACCAGCTGGTAACCTATGCCGAAGAATCCACCGAAATTATTCCAGATTTAGCCACAAAATGGGAAATTTCACCGGACGGCCTTACCTACACGTTCCACCTGAGAAAGGGTGTAAAATTCCATGACGGTACTGATTTTAATGCCGATGCTGTTGTGTTCTCCCTTGGCCGTCAGATGAAGGAAAAGCGCGTTAAGTTCTATCGCCACAAATGGGAATTTCCAAAGGATCAACCTCCACCAGAGTACTGGTTAAGCATGGAAATGGACAAAATTATTGATTCTATAGAAGCCGTTGATGATTACACAGTCGTATTTCATCTAAGAAGACCGGAGGCACCCTTTCTTGCTGACCTGGGCATGGACTTCGCCTCAATCGTAAGCCCCACGGCGGTTTTGAAATACGGGCCAGATTTTAAAAGCCATCCTGTCGGGACAGGGCCCTTCAAATTCGTAAAGTGGGTAAAAGACGATAAAATAATCTTAGAAGCCAACAAGGATTATTGGGATGGCAGGCCCTATCTCGATAGGGTAATTTTCCGGGTCATTCCTGACAATTCCGTACGTTTTCTTGAACTCAAAGCCGGAAACATTCATATTTGCCAGTTTCCCAATCCCGAAGATATAGAACTGGCAAAAAAGGATCCCAACCTTAAACTCGTATCTCAACCGGGTATGAATATAGGCTACATAAGCTTCAACCATACTAAACCTCTATGGCAAGACAAACGCATTAGAAAGGCTATAATGTATGCCATCAATCGAAAAGCCATAGTGGATAATATCTATTACGGCTTGGGAACAGTTGCAAAAAATACTATCCCACCAATTATGTGGGGATACAATGATTGTATTATCGACTATCCCTACGATCCAGAAATGGCCAAAAAGCTTCTCAAAGAAGCAAAATTTTTCGAAAAGCTTAAAGAAGCAGGTCAAACAAAGATAACTCTTTGGAGCATGCCCGTTCCCAGACCCTACAATCCTAACGGTATGAAGGTTGGTGAAGCTGTTCAGGCAGATCTTAAAAAAGTGGGGATTGATGTAGAGTTGGTAACTTTTGAGTGGGGCACGTATCTCAAGAAACAACGAGAACAAGATCCGTCTATGGACCTTTTTCAATTGGGTTGGACTGGAGACAACGGAGATCCTGACAACTTTCTCGCTATATTGCTCGATGGCTATGCAGATCCTAATGTAAGAACCCAATGGAAGAACATTGAATATCACGAGATTATTACCAGAGCAAAACAGATCTCCGATAAAGAAGAACGTGCAAAGCTTTATAAACGTGCTCAGGAAATCATTCATGAAGAGGTGCCGCTAATAAATGTTGCCCACTCTTTGGTTATATGGCCAATGCGTAAAAACGTGATGAACTACAAACTTCATCCAACAGGAAGTGTATTTTTGGATAAGGTCTGGTTAGCTAAGTAATGTCAATTACAATAGCACCGTGAAGATGGAACTCTTCACGGTGCTATTTTTGTGGCCGTAGAAAGGGAGACTGAACAAAGGTGTTGAGATTCATCGCAAACAGGCTACTTTCTCTTGTTGTTACCGTATTTGGGATTTCAATTCTGGTATTTCTCATGATCCATCTTACTCCCGGCGACCCTGCAGAAATGATGCTGGGAGAACGGGCTTCAAAACAAGCTCTGGAAGAACTTCGAGAACGACTCGGCCTGAACAAACCCCTTTACGTTCAATACGGCCTTTTTCTATCAAGGCTTCTCCGAGGTGATCTTGGTAGAGCCCTCAGAACAAACGAGAAAATTACCACAGAAATAGCTGAAAGATTTCCAGCAACCGTTGAACTGTCGATTATGGCAATGATTTTTGCCGTAACGATAGGCATGACGGCAGGTATTGTATCTGCTACTCGCCAATATTCCATTTTTGATTATACAAGCATGTTTTTTTCCCTTGTGGGCGTTTCCATGCCGATTTTCTGGCTGGGGCTTATTTTAATAATCATATTTTCACTAAAACTCGGATGGCTACCCTTATCCGGCAGGATTAGCTATACCGTTCATCTGGAAACTATCACAAATTTTTATATCATTGATGCAATCTTAACCAGGAATTGGCAGGCATTAAAAGATGTACTCTGGCATTTAATTCTTCCTTCCTTTACCCTGAGCACAATACCGATGGCAATAATTGCCAGAATAACGCGTTCCAGTATGCTGGAAGTACTCCGTCAAGACTATATTCGTACCGCTATGGCCAAAGGGCTTACACCCAGAATAATTCACTACAAACATGCTTTGCGTAACGCGTTGATTCCGATAATTACGGTGATTGGACTTCAATTTGGAATACTTTTGGGCGGTGCAATACTTACCGAAACCATTTTTGCATGGCCAGGTATAGGGCTTTGGTTGTTGAATGCTGTCTATGCAAGAGACTTCAACGCCGTTCAGGGTGGAACAATGCTCATTGCTACAACTTTCGTCACCATAAATATGATAGTAGATATTCTATACGCCTGGATTAACCCCAAAATCAGGGTAAGCTGAGTTCCAATGTGGAGTTGTGCAGGAAATATGAGAGAAAAGGAATACAAAACAGAAACATCCATAAGTCCTTTTGTCGAATCTCTGTATAGGTTGAAAAAGAACAAGACCGCTCTGGCTGGTGCAATAATTGTTACACTTTTCGTTATTATGGGTGTATTTGCTCCAATCCTGGCACCCCACGATCCCATCGAACAATCTCTTTATTTAAAGCTCAAACCTCCTTTTTGGTATAAAAATGGTTCTATCAAATACATTCTGGGAACGGACGATTTCGGCAGGGACCTTCTCAGCCGAATAATCTACGGTGCCAGAATATCAATGGTGGTAGGGGTTGTTTCCGTTTCAATATCTCTTATTTTCGGCACCGTCTTTGGGGCCGTAGCTGGATTTTATAGGGGCAAAATAGACAATATTATAATGAGGCTCATGGACCTGTTGCTCGCCTTTCCGTCTATTTTGCTCGCAATAGTGATCGTGGCTTTTGTAGGTCCCAGTCTTAAAAACGCCATGATAGCAATAGGTATAGTAAGTATTCCACGGTATGCTCGTCTCGTTCGTGGTTCGGTGCTGGAAGAATACGCAAAGGACTATGTACAGTCTGCTAGAGCCTTGGGAGCTAATGACTTACGACTTATATTTGTACACATTTTGCCCAATTGTCTGGCCCCAATAATTGTCCAAACTACTTTAGGATTCGGCTCCGCTATACTCGAAGCCGCTGCTCTCAGCTTTTTGGGCCTCGGCGCTCAACCTCCAACTCCGGAATGGGGAGCTATGCTTGCCAACGGAAGAGCATTAATACTTAGAGCATGGTGGGCAGTAACCTTCCCTGGCTTCATGATACTACTTGCCGTTCTAGGGTTTAATCTTCTTGGAGACGGTTTGCGAGATGCTTTGGATCCTCGGTTGAGGGAGTAAGAATGGAATCGAATGAACAAATAATATTGAAGGTAAACAACCTTCACACATATTTCTTTACGGAAAGAGGTGTAGCGAAAGCGGTAAATGGTGTAAGTTTCTATGTTCGTGGGGGTGAGACACTCGCGATAGTCGGGGAATCGGGATGCGGAAAAAGTGTCACCGCCCTTTCCATTATGAAACTTGTACCGAGTCCTCCAGGTAAAATTGTTGATGGCGAAATTATTTTTGACGATGTGGACATAGTTAAGCTTTCCGAAAAAGAAATGAGACAAATTCGGGGAAATAGAATAGGCATGGTATTCCAAGAACCGATGACGGCCTTAAATCCAGTTTTCAAAATAGGCGACCAGATAGCTGAGGTTCTCTTACATCACCGGAAAGCATCAAAACAGGATGTTCAAAACAAAGTCATAGAGCTTTTACGAAAAGTTGGAATACCGTCGCCGGAGAGCAGAATAAACGATTATCCGCACCAAATGAGTGGAGGTATGCGACAAAGGGTCATAATAGCAATGGCATTGGCCTGCAATCCCAAATTGATATTAGCTGATGAGCCGACAACCGCTCTTGACGTTACCATTCAGGCTCAAATCCTTGAACTAATGAAAGAACTCCAAGAGAACACCGGCACAGCCTTTATCCTTATTACTCACGATCTGGGGGTAGTCGCCGAAATGGCCGAACGGGTAATTGTAATGTATGCGGGAAGAATCGTTGAAGCATCCGCTGTTAAAGACTTGTTCCACAATCCCTTGCATCCTTATACGGTAGGGTTAATGGAATCTGTTCCAAGCTGGTCTGACACTTCGGGCAAAAAAAGGCTTAAAGCTATACCTGGCATAGTACCCAGTTTGCTGGCTCTTCCTAGCGGATGTGTATTCCACGATAGATGCTCAAAGGTGTTTGACCGTTGCAAGCTTGAGGAACCACCTTTGCTGGAACATGATAACAGTCGATTGGTAAGATGCTGGCTTTATAAGTAACGGAGGAGTGGCCTATCAAAATGAGCACGCAAAATGGGGCTCTTGTATCGGTAAAGGGTCTAAAAAAATACTATCCGGTGACCGGTGGCGTCTTTCGGAAACAAATTGGAACCGTAAAAGCAATAGATGGAATTGACTTAGAAGTCTTTAGGGGAGAAACCCTCGGACTTGTCGGAGAAAGCGGATGCGGTAAGTCTACATTCGGACGGGTAATTCTTAGGCTGGAAAATCCTACAGAAGGTTCTGTTTTTTTCAACGGAACTAACATATTTGAGATTCCGAAGAAAGAACTGAGGCAATTTAGACGCCGAATGCAGGTGATATTTCAGGATCCCTACTCCTCACTTAACCCGAGACAAACAGTTGGTCGTATTATTGGAGAGGGACTAGTCATTCACAATATCGGCACAAAAGCAGAAAGGGAAAACCGCGTCAGGGAAATAATGGAGATAGTTGGTCTTAGACCCGAACACATAAATCGCTACCCCCATGAATTTAGCGGGGGACAGAGACAACGAATATGCATTGCAAGAGCCTTAATTTTGAACCCCGAGTTTCTGATATGTGACGAGCCTGTCTCGGCACTGGATGTTTCCATCCAGGCCCAGGTAATAAATTTACTGCTGGATCTCCAAGAAAAATATGAACTCACATATCTTTTCATAAGCCACGACCTTTCGGTTGTAAAACACATGTGCGATAGAGTAGCTGTTATGTATCTTGGAAAACTTGTAGAAGTTGCTAACAAAAATGAACTTTTCTCCAATCCTTTGCATCCCTATACCCAGATGCTCCTTGAAGCCGTCCCCAGGATGGAGCCATCGTCATCTATAAAACGCAGAAAATTAAAAGGAGATCTCCCAAGTCCTTTGAATCCCCCTTCGGGTTGCGCTTTTCATCCCCGTTGCCCTGATGTTTTACCTTTCTGCAGGGAAGAAATTCCTGAGTTAAAAGAAATTAGATCAGGACACTTTGTAAGATGCATTCTATATACAAATGAACATAAAAAATCCGAAGGACAGGTGCGCTAATCAAAAAATTAGCATTACTTTCCGAATTTGAAACATCTCGGCAAAAAAGATTGGTAAAGATTTCCAATCTCGAACTGATCTATTTATTGAAGAAACCTTTCATGATCGTAGTCAATGGGTACAATACCGGCATCCTTAAGTTTTTTTGCATCTCTTTTGCTGTGAGTCTTTAGCCACCTTTCGTAAAGGCGAAGTATATCGGTCTGACGGTGAAAACCACCAGCTTCGCTTATTTGAGCAAACAGGTCTTTAAAATCCCAGAACCTCTCGCTTAACTCCTCAAAAATTTCTTCTATACCCCAGGAAATTAACCGATAAGCGATCATTGTCACCAGGGTGCTGTATGCTAACTGCCCCATACGACCATAATAGTCAATGTCAACCAGCTTCCGTTTAAAACTATCACTGAAAAAACCAGTCAAAAACAAAGCAGTATCTCCGATAGTTCTTAACACTGATGCCCGCTCCACGGGCCCAAGTAATTGACTTTCCAGATACAGCTCAGCAAATGTTTTATCCCGAAATACAGGATTTTGGGCTCTAACGGTTTTCATTTCTGTAAATCGAGCCAGCAGATCCGTTAGATAGAATTGAGTCACCTCAGAAATTTGAATGTCCAGCTCCTTTGCCGCTTCGTCCAGAGCATCCCGAAAATATTCTTTGACACTAGAAGCGAGTAACCTCTTCATGATGCAACCTCCACTCAATTAGCACTTACCAATATCGGTTGCTAACATATTGTTTTTCTTAGAATTATAGAAAATAATTTCCTTTCAGGCAATAGGTCTCACAGTTCAACCATGTTAAAGAAGTTAAAGGGCTGTGTTAAAATATTGTGTTTGGTAAAGTATCATTAACAATCCTTTCATAAGGAATAACTATTATGGGAAATTCTATTTACGTCATAAAATTACATCGTCTAGCCCTGGTTTTTTTGCCTGTCCTGGTTGTCATTGTAATTTTTTTGAAGTGGAAAATACAGGTAAAAACAACCATTTATGCCCTCTGTAGAATGCTATCTCAGCTCCTTCTGGTTGGTTACTTTCTCGCGTATATATTTCAGTCAAACAAGGCAATGATTACCATTGGGGTCCTTAGCATAATGCTCGGCACATCCAGCTGGATTGCTCTGAGAACCGTAAAACATGTCAGAAAGAGGCTTTATTTAATAGCCCTAGGGTCTATAGCACTGGGAGGAATTTCAACTCTTGCTGTTGTCATAAAAGGTGTTTTAAATGTTCAACCGTGGTTCAACCCTCGATTTTTAATTCCTCTGGGAGGAATGATTTTCTCTAACTCAATGAATGGGGTCAGTCTTGCTGCTGAAAGATTTTATTCTGAGCTTACAAGGAGTACGCCTTTAGAAGAAGCGAAAAAGATTGCCTTTCGAGCATCCCTTATTCCCATTACTAATTCGCTTTTCGCAGTGGGACTGGTATCACTTCCCGGCATGATGACAGGACAGGTGCTTTCGGGTGTATCTCCTCTCATAGCAGCAAGATACCAAATAATGGTTATGGCAATGATTTTTGGGACAACGGGCATTTCGAGCGCTTGTTTTCTCGCCTTTGCCGAGTCTATATTTCTAGAGGAAAAACGTGAGGAGAATTAGCCCTCAGGCTTGACCTTTCGTATTCGAATAGGCCTTTTTTCAAGCGATCCCTTGAGTTTTCCAGCAAGTAAAGATTTGAGGCTGGATTTTGCAAGGTGAGCATCTTCTTTGGAATCGTAATAGGCTCTTAAACCTTCAATCTCGGGATAAACCTTGTCGACTCTTTCCCAGTAATTGGGAGCAAGTTTGGCTTCAAGAACATAAAGCTCCTGGGTTTTTTCAACTGCTAAAAGACAAAATCTATCCCCCAGAGATTTCTCAAGAGATTTGATAGCCTTAACCTCTTCTTCCGAAAGCTTTACTATCTTGAAAGAAGAAGTCATAAAATCCAGTCCCTCCTCCCCCTAATTTTTCATCTTAACAGTTTCCAACATTCATCATTACCTAATACCTGAAGCAGGGGGTATAAAGGAGTTTTGCTATAAGCCGCAACAACTGCATCGTGTATCTCTTTGCTGTGGGCTGCACAGCAATCCTTCATTATAATTGCCTTGAAATCGTGACTTATTGCATCAAGTGCCGTAGTAAGAACACACACATGAGAGGCTATCCCTGAAACGAAAAGAGTGTTAACTTTGAAAGTTCTTAGTGTCTGATCAAGATCGGTTTTGAAAAAAGCACTAAATCTTCGCTTGGGAAGTACAATGTCTTTTTCCAGCCTATCAAGCTCATCTATCGGTTCCGATCCTTCGGTATTCCTTAAACTGTGAGGTTTCATGCGCCCCGTGAAAATGAAATCCTGTGGCAAAAAGCTGTCGCAGGCGAAAATTACGGGAAATTCCTTTTCATGAAAAAAGCGGATAAATTCGTTGAGTTCAGGTATGAAACCTTTGCAGGCACTTACAATGTATGAATCCGGGTGATTTTTAAAAGTGTCTTTGAGCATGTCTACAATAACAAGACAGGGTTTCATTTCAGTCTCCCGAGATTCTCTTTCGCCCTTCAAGTGCAAATTTTATGGTCACTGGATCTGCGTACTTTATATCTCCTCCCATGGGGATTCCAAGCGCTATTCTGGTTACCTGAATGGGTTTATCTTTCAGGAGCTCAAAAAGATAATGAGCAGTTGCCTCACCTTCAGGGGTAGGATTTGTTGCAATGACAACTTCTTTGACTTCTTCTTCATCTACTCGATCTAACAACTCTCTGATTCTTATGTCATTTGAAGTAACATTTTCCATGGGGTTTATTACTCCGCCGAGTACATGATACTTTCCATTAAAAATACCAGCTGCTTCTATCGAAATTAGATCCGATGTGGTTTCAACAACACATACCAGAGAACTGTTTCTATTGGGGTCGGAGCAAATGCTACACAGATCTCCGTCAGCAAGATGAAAACACTTTTTACATGGCGATATTAATCGCTTCATTTGCAAAAGAGTATCGCAAAAATTTCTTACATCCTTTTCGTCCATGCGCAACAAATGGAAAGCTATCCTTGTCGCACTTTTTTCTCCAAGACCGGGCATGTTTTTTAAAAGATTTATAACCTCTCTGAGAGACCTAGGGTAAGCATTCATGATAATCTCACCAGCTCTCTTTTATAAGCCCGGAATCTTAAGACCAGGTATATTGAGCCCTCCTGCAAGACCTGCCATTTCTTGAGCCACCATTTCCTGAGCCTTTCGTATACCATCGTTGACTGCGGCAGCTACTAGATCCTCAAGCATTTCAATATCTTCTGGGTCAACAACCTGGGGATCAATCTTTATATCCACTATTTCAAACTTCCCGTTCACGATTACGGTTACCATGCCCCCGCCTGAAGATGCTTCAACAGTTTTAGATTCTAGTTCTTCCTGCAACTTGGCCATTTTTGCTTGTATATCTTTGAGTTGCCCAAGAGGGTTAAACATTTTTGCCATTTCGTCCTCCGAAAATTTTATTTTCACTCTAGATTATTTTCCAGATTGTTGGTCCTTTTAATCCTTCGAATTTCTACTATATGCCCTCCCAAAATTTCAATGGCGTCCTTTACTGCTGGATGATTTAACGCCATTTGGCGAATATTTCCATCACCTTCTTTGTGAGAGCCATTTTTCTGACCCGCGGAATTGGTTGAACCCGCTTTTACATCAAGGAAAACATTGGAAAGATTAAAAAAGTCTTCAAACATAGCTCGCAAATGCTTAATCTTTTCCGGCAGGTTTAATATCTCGGCGTAAACAGGTACCACCATTATTTGATATTTATTATTTTCCACCTTAAAGGGTTTACTTCCCTCAAGCTGAGTTCTTAAAAGAGGGTCTTGTTCATTTAACCATTCCAAAAACAAAGGCCAATCGGAAACAACATCTCCTTTGCGCTTTCTTTCAATAATGAAATTTCCCCTGTTAACCTTCTCCTCTTTTATTCGTTCGTTTAGACAAATTCCTGATGTTTGCGGTAGCCTTTTTTTTGAAAAGGATTGTAATTCCCTTAATATTTCTGGAATGGGTATCAGATTCGGAACGTTTGCCAATTTAATAAGGGTTGCCTCTAAAACAAAATGGGGATCAGCAGAACGTCTGGCCTGTTCACTTCCCCTTAAAAGAATTTCGTAATAGAGCTGGAGTGTTTCCACATTTATTTTCGAGGCAATGTTTTTAAATTCCTCAAGTTCGTCTGAAGCAACATTGGAAAATCTATTCGTTTCCGATGAACCTAAAGTTACCAAAAAAAGATTTTGAACAATCTCGAGAAGCCTGTCAAAAAACTTTACACAGTCGATTCCCCTTTCGTAAATTCTTTGAGCAAGCTCGGAACACCTTAGATAATCTGAATTCACTACAGCTTTTATCGTTTCCATAATAGTCGCTCTGTCAACTATACCAAGGAGATCCAAAAGTTCTTCCGGTTTTATATCTTCTCCGTGGAATGAAACCACCTGCTCCAGAAGTGTTTCAGCATCTCTCATACCACCTTCGGCTTCTCTAGCTATTGCATTGATAATATCCGGGCTTATATCAAAGTCTTCTTCACGACATATTTTGTTCAGGTGTTCAACAATAAGACCCACAGGAATACGTCTGAACTCAAAACGCTGACATCTGCTCACAACAGTTGGTGGGAGTTTGTGGGGATCAGTGGTCGCAAATATGAATTTTACATGGGATGGAGGCTCTTCGAGGGTTTTCAAGAGGGCATTGAAAGCCTCATTTGTAAGCATGTGAACTTCATCTATTATGTAGATTTTGTAACGACTTCTTATGGGTTTATAGGCAATGGATTCCTGCAAATTCCTGATATTGTCAATGCCCCGGTTGGATGCTCCGTCAATTTCCAGAACATCGGGAGATTTACCCGCTGCTATGTCGAGGCAATTTTTGCATTGGTTGCAAGGCTCAGGCGTTACTCCTTTTTCACAATTTATGGCTTTGGACAAAATTCTAGCTACTGAAGTTTTTCCTACGCCCCGAGGCCCGGAGAATAAATAAGCGTGAGCTAATCTGCCTGTTTTAATGGCGTTTTGAAGAATTTTAGTTACATGAGGTTGACCTACAACTTCGGAAAATAATTGAGGTCTCCACTTTCGAGCAAGTACAAGGTACGTCATTAGCTCCACATTCTCTGGCAAAAATAAAAAATGGCGGAGAGAGAGGGATTCGAACCCTCGGTACGCCTTGTGGGCGTACACACGATTTCCAGTCGTGCCCCTTCGACCGCTCGGGCATCTCTCCGCTTATTCGACTGGGCAGATACTAACCTATAAAACTAACATTGTAAATCACAAATGGCGGAGAGGGTGGGATTCGAACCCACGTGCCCGGCTCATCACCGGACAAGTCGATTTCGAGTCGACCCCGTTACGACCACTTCGGTACCTCTCCGCTTATTAATAAAGAACTCCCGCAAAATTGATCCACAATCCTCCGCGAGCACTCCACCTTTCACTTCAATATAATGATTAAAAACTTCCATATCTGTCAAGTCAATACCAGAACTTAGGGCTCCACTCTTGGGATCATCAGTGCCATAGATTAGGCGCTTTATGCGAGCGTGTATCATTGCACTGAAACACATGGAACAGGGCTCAAGTGTTACATAAATGGAGCAACCCACAAGGCGATAATTGTTTATTCTTTTTGCTGCTTTCCGGATGGCAATAATTTCTGCATGAGCAGTGGGATCAGTTCTTCTTATTGGTTCGTTGTGGGCCATAGCCAAAATTTTCCCACTGGAATCAGTTAATACTGCCCCAATGGGAACTTCTCCCAATTTTTTGGCTATTTTTGCCATCTTTACCGCGAGACCCATGTAATAGGAATCATCTCGAAAATCGTGTAACGACATCACAAACCCTGGTGAAAATGATCTCACCTTCCCAATAAAATCCAACTTGCGTGGTATCTGAAAAAACACTTTCTACTTCCGGAATGTCTGATCCTTCATTTATAAAACCGAGAATTAACGCTGAATAAAGCCTTACTAGCGGGCGTTCATGGTTCACATACAGCTTGTAAATTTCTTTTCCCCTGCCACATACAACAGGATCTTTTTCAGCCAATCTTGCCAGTCCCCATAAAGCTCCTTCAACTAAACTCTCATTGTCTAACATATTCCCGTTTGGATCAACGTAGGAAATCAAGATGTGAGAAAATTCATCGGCAAGTTTTCCATTACAGCGTAATATTTCACCCATAGCTTCCGGGCATCCCCATCCAATACCACCGGATTCATCATTAAGCTGCCACATAAGTCTTCTAATAACAACACGGGCATCCTCTAAGTTCTCCAAAGCAAGCCTGCAAACAACCCATCCTAAAGTGGTTATGGAACGCCATTTTTCGATGGCCGAAGTAGAGCAGAAAAAGGAAATTAAAGGACTCACTAACCTTTTGTAACCTATATTGAATTCTTCAATATCTTCCTTTTGAAATCCAGGTGATTTAAGAAATTTTCGTAGGGCAGTTTTTATACTTCTAGAGCTCTGACGAGCTTGTTCTCTGGCTTTCATTTTCGTCCCAGTAAATACAGTCGCAGGGGCAACAATCTATGGCTTCTCCCACGAGTTTCTCCGGATAAATTTCAAGATCCACAACCTCTATGTATGAATCATCAACACAGCGAAAAACTTCCGGGCATATTTCAACACATGCCATGCACATTTTGCAGTGACGAAGATCAACAACAGGCCTTTTCATCGGAAACTATCAACATTATCTGCGATTGAGAAGGTAATAATAGGCAGAAAGAGCTGCCTTTGCACCTTCACCGGCAGCAACTACTATTTGTTTGTAAGGCACACTGGTAACATCACCACAGGCAAAGACTCCCGCAACTCCCGTCCTACAAAGCTCATCAACAACTATCTCACCCCTCTCATTAGTTGCAAGCACATCAACAAAAAGGGCAGAATTTGGTAGAAGACCGATTTCCACAAAAATACCTTCAACATCTAACTTTCTGACCTTCCCATCATCCAGAGATTCAACCACCAGACCCTCTACTTCGTTATCACCGATGATCTCCACAGGTTTATGCTTTGTCAATATTTCCACAGGCGGCTTGAGAGTCTTAATTTTATTTTGCAAAACGGGATCTCCCGTGAGAGGGGTTATTGAGACCAAATAAAGTTTTTTTGCTATGGGAGCCAGATCTAATATGGCTTCGAGAGCAGAATTTCCACCACCTACAACTGCAACAGAAGCTCCAGCGTAAAGAGGAGCATCGCAAGTAGAACAATAAGAAAGCCCTCTTCCTGCAAGTTTTTGCTCACCTGGTATGTTCAATGGACGATGGCGACTTCCGGTAGCTATAATCAGGGTCTTGGCATAGAAAATTCTCCCGTCTTCCAGATGTACCCTCTTAACCCTGCTTGCAATATCCGTGGATATAACTTCTTTACCTACTTCAAGGTGAACCCCATATTTTTCAACATGCTCTTTGAATTTTTGTATTAGCTCACTTGCGTTTACCTGACTGAAGCCAGGGTAGTTTTCAATGTCATAAGTCCATGTGACCTGCCCACCAATGTTTTTGGTAACAACCAGGGTCTTCATCATCTTGCGAGCCGTATAAATGGCGGCACTCAATCCCGCAGGGCCTGCTCCTATAATTATAACATCATACATTTCGTGGCGTTCAGGAACACTTTCCGTAAGGCCAAGTTTTTCGTAAAGAACACCTGATGCTTCCATGAAAAGGATATCCATGTACCCACCCAAAGGTTCTCCATCAACAACCACTTGAGGCACCGCAGCGCTTCCAGTCAGACGAAACATTTCATTCCAGGCTTCAGTCTGGGGTTTTGCTTCAATCTCGGAAAATTCTATGTTTTTGGATTTCAAAAGGTTTTTAACCTGTTCACAGTAAGGACAACCCGTAACCGTATAAACTACGATATTTTTCATACCCAGAACCTCTTAGAGAAGTTAAAAATTCCAGGGTTACAACAAACCCTTACTTTTTAAGGCTTTTTCGAGCTCCGGTTGATCAAAACCCACCATTACAATATCATCTATTACTATAACCGGCACACTTCTGGCCCCGCCAGAAACTCTTCTCATTTCCTGAACAGCTTCAGGATTCGACATCACATCTATGTCCTCAAAAGCTATGTTGTTTTTTTTGAAAAATTCTTTTGCCTGCCGGCAATATGGGCATGTTGGCGAACTGAATATACGAACATTACTCATTCTGTTTTCCTCCAATCGAGTAGGGTGAGATCGGGTAATTAATCCGATCTCATCCCTCTCACAGAACCGCACGTACGGGCCTCGTATACGGCTCCTGTTTATTCTTATCCCCGTCGGATCGGGGGAAGC